>NZ_JBHWLC010000017.1:0-136449 GCF_042730635.1 Streptomyces sp. NPDC059917 | reverse complement strand
ACTCTACCCCTCCCCCCCGCGCCCCCCGCGGGCGGGCCTTTTCGCCCGGCCCCGCGGGGGGGGCCCGGGCGCGGTGGCCCCCCCCGCCCCACCCCTTCGTCGTCTTCGTCGTCTTCGTCGTGCCGCTCCGGGTCAGGCCTCGGCGGCGGCGGCGGCCATCGCCGCGGCCCTGGCCTCGCCCTCGGCCTGCTTCCGCTTCGAGTAGCGGATGGTCCAGAAGATCAGCGACACGAGGAACCCGTAGATCAGGATCGGGCTGAGGATCACCATGGTGTCTGTGGTCAGCGCGTAGGCCAGCACCACGCGCAGCGCGGCCTCGACCAGGTAGGCGACGCCCCACACGGTGGTCATCGTCCTCATCGACGCACGGAACTCCGGGTACTGCCACAGCCCGTTGAAGTGGGCCACGCCCGCGGTGGTGCCGTCGGTGCCGAACTTGCGGCCGAAGTAGAACATCAGCGGCCGCGGCGCCAGGAGCGTGGCGACGCACAGCGTGCCGAACAGGCCGGTCACGGCCGAGTCCTTGATGAGCAGGGCGCGGGCCGAGTGGGTGCCGACCAGGGTGACCAGGGCGGTGATCACCAGGAACACCAGGGTGACGATGGCGAATTCGTCGACGTGGCGGCGCCAGGCGAGCGAGACGACGGTGTCGACCACCGGCCAGGCGCTGCTGACCAGCAGTGCGGCGAACTCCGTCCACCCCCGTCCGGTGAGGATGTTGTACGTGACGATCGGTGCGACCACGTTGAAGACGATGGTCACGATCCAACCGATGGCCGTGGCCGAGCCCGAACGGGCCGGCGGCCCGGTCTGTGTTGTCGGTGATGCTTGAGCGGACAACGTTCCCCCTGAGACCTGCTGATGAAGTGCGGTAAGGGGAACGTAAAGAGGATGTCCGTCCAGGGCAACGGCCTCTCGCACAAAATGATCACCAAGCTGTCCGGACCCCTGGGTTCCGGCGGCTCCGGGGGTCCGCGGTCCGCGGCGCCCGGGGTGAGGGGCGTCAGGCGCGCAGGCCCCGCACGATGAGGGCGGAGACGGCCTCGAACTCCGTGATGATCGTCGGCGAGAGCCAGTCCGCCGCGTATTGCGGGTCGTGGAAGCGGCCGGTGGCGTCGAAGACGGCGTGGGCGGCCGCCGGCACGTCCGGCGCGGCCAGGGATCCGGCGGCCACGCCCTCGGCGATGATCCGGGTCAGCTGGGCGATCAGCTGGCTGAGGTGGTCGTCCACCACCCCGCTGTTCTCGGCGAGCAGCACGGTGTAGGTGGCGAACAGCTCCGGGTCGGCGCCCGCCTTGTGCCGCTTGGTCTCGAACAGCGCCTCCAGCCACGCCTCCAGCTTGGAGGGGGCGGTCCCGGTGGGAGCCGAGACGATCTCCTCCAACATCACCACGTTGCGCGAGAGCCAGCGGTCGGTGACCGCCTCGCGCAGTGCGGCCTTCGACGGGAAGTGCCGGTAGACGCTGCCGTGGCTGACTCCGAGGGCGCGCGCCACGTCCACCACGGTCGCCTTCGTGGGGCCGAAGCGGCGCAGCACCTCCTCGGTGGTTTCGAGGATGCGCTCGGGGGTCAGGGGTTCGGCAGCTGCGGGAGGCATGTCTACGACCGTACCGGCAGCTCAGTGCTCACTGTCGAGGTGGGCCATCTGCGCCGCCGGATACCGCTCGCCCGCCGCGGCCCCGGCGGGCACGGCCGCCTCGATCGCGGCCAGATCGGCAGGGGTGAGGACGGTGTCGAGAGCGCCCAGGGCCTCGGTCAGCCGGTCCCTGCGGCGCGCGCCCACCAGCGGGACGATGTCCTCGCCGCGCGAGAGCACCCAGGCGATGGCGGTCTGCGCCACGCTGACGCCCTTGTCGTCGGCCACCTTGCGCAGGGCGTCGACCAGGTCGAGATTGCGGTCCAGGTTGTCCCCCTGGAAGCGGGGGCTCATCCCGCGGAAGTCGCCGGGGGCGAGCGTGCGGTCGCGGGTGAAGTGGCCGCTGATCAGGCCGCGCGAGAGCACCCCGTACGCCGTGATGCCTATGCCCAGCTCGCGGGCGGTGGGCAGGATCTCCTCCTCGATGCCGCGGGAGATCAGGGAGTACTCGATCTGGAGGTCGGAGATCGGTGCGACCGCGGCGGCCCGGCGCAGGGTGTCCGCGCCGACCTCGGACATCCCGATGTGCCGCACGTGCCCCGCCTGCACGGCCTCGGCGATGGCGCCGACGGTCTCCTCGATCGGGACGTCCGGGTCCACGCGGGCGATCCGGTAGATGTCGATGTGGTCCCGGCCGAGGCGCTGGAGCGAGTAGGCCAGGAAGTTCTTCACGGCCGCGGGGCGCCCGTCGTATCCGGTGAAGCCCCCCTCGACGGTGCGCAGCGCGCCGAACTTGACGCTGGTGAGGGCCTGGTCCCGGGCGGCGGCCGGAGCGGTCCGCAGGGCTTCGTTGATCAGGAGTTCGTTGTGCCCCATGCCGTAGAAGTCGCCGGTGTCCAACAGGGTGACCCCGGCGTCCAGGGCGGCGTGGATCGTGGCGATGGATTCCGACCGGTCCGCCTCGCCGTACAGGGCGGACATGCCCATGCAGCCGAGGCCGAGCGGATGGACCGTGGGGCCGGTGGTGCCGAGGGTGCGGTGGTGGGCGGTCGGGACGGTCTGCGTCTGCCGGGTGTTCCGCGTGTGCTGGGTGTTCTCGTTCGTCGTCATGCCAGAAGAATGACATGACGGGTGACAGATTTCAATATCTGTCACCCGTCACTCTCCTTCTTCACTCGAACGGGCACTCGGGCGCGCTCACGTCGAGGCGATGCGGAGCGCCAGGGCCGCGGCCGAGATCAGGGTGAGCACGGCCGCCGGGGCGAGTTCGTAGTGCTTGACGCGCAGGTGGGTGATGACGGCGCCGATGAAGTAGAGGGTCACGCCGGTCGCGGCGGCTATGCCCAGGGGGGTGGACCAGAGTCCGCCGACGAGGCCGACGGCGCCGGCCGCCTTGAGCGCCGCCAGTCGCGGCAGCCAGGAGTCGGGCACGCTCACGGCGCGCATGTTCGTGAGCACCGGCTCCGCGCGGCGGGCGGTGAGCGTCGCGGAGGCGAGCAGGACGAGCGCGAGGAGGGTGGCGGTGGCGGCGTACGCGATGAACATGATGATCTCCAACGATTGGGGTCTTCTAATCATTGAACAGCATCAACGATCGATGGATGCCAATCATTTCCCGACTGTTACGGTAAGGAGATGACCGCTCAGGACGCCCAGCACGTCGCCCAGCGCCTCGGGATGCTGCTGGCCTGGCACGGTTCGGCCACGGAGGCCCGCATGCGGCGGGCGCTCAGCGCCGCCGGACTCACCCCCCGGCACGTGATGACCCTGCTGCACCTGGAAGCGGGACCCGTGAGCCAGCGGGCGCTGGCCGAGCGGCTGGAGGTGGACCCGAGCGTGCTCGTCGGCCTCCTCAACGACCTGGAGGGCGCCGCCCTGGTGGAGCGCCGTCGCGACCCGGCCGACCGGCGCCGCCACAACGTCGCCATCACCGGGGCCGGCGCGGACGTGCTGCGGACGACGAACGAGGCCCTCGACGCCGTGGAGCAGGTGCTCTTCGCCCGCCTGTCGCAAGGCGAGCGCGACCTGCTGCGCGACCTGCTCGGTCGGGTCGACACGAACGCCGCGGACTTCAGCTGCGGCGAATAGCCGCCGCGCCCGTCGCCGGTTGCGCGCCCGGGGTCAGGAGGCCGGGACCTTCTCCAGGGTCCGGGAGGTCCGCAGGGCCGTGGACCGGGCCCACCGGCCGCTGGTCAGCAGGCCCACGACGAGGACGGCCAGCCCGCAGGCCGTGATGATCCACCAGGCGGGCCGGGCCGCGTCCGCGAAGGCCGTCGCCGTGTAGCCGTGCCCGGCGAGCCCGGCCGCCAGCACCGCGCCGATGACCGCGACCCCCAACGTGCCGCCGGTCTGCCTGCTGGTGGAGGCCACCGCGGCCGCCACTCCCGCCTGGGCGCGGGGCATCCCGGAGACGGCGGTGTTGGTGATGGGCGCGTTGACCATGCCGAAGCCGAGCCCGAAGAGCACGTACCCGGTGAAGAGCAGCGCGGTCGAGGACGCGGCGTCGAAGGCGGCGAACAGCAGGCCGCTGGCCCCCATCGACACCCCCGCGACCAGCAGCGGCAGCCGCGGCCCGCGCGAGCCCACCAGCCGCCCCGACAGCGGGGCCATGAGGAAGGTGAGCGTGGCCATGGGCAGCATGTAGAGCCCGGCGTGCAGCGCGCTCAGCCCGCGCACCTCCTGGAGGTACAGGGTGTTGAGGAAGAGGAACCCGGACAGCGCGGCGAAGGCGCTGACCGCGATCACGGTGGCCCCGCTGAAGGGCGCGCTCCGGAAGAACCGGGGGTCGATCAGCGGTTCGGCCCGCCGGGGCTCGTAGACGAGCAGGCCGACCAGCGAGGCGACGGCCAGCGCCGCGCAGCCGAGGGTCAGCGGGGAGGTCCAGCCGGCGGCCGGCGCCTCGATGATCCCGTAGGTCAAGGAGCCCAGCAGCGCCATGACGAGCAGCTGGCCCACCGGGTCCGGGCGGCGCGGCCGCTCCGCGCGGGACTCGGGGACGTAGCGCAGGGTCAGGAGCAGGGCGAGGAGGCCGACGGGGAGGTTGACCCAGAAGATCGACCGCCAGCCGACGGAGTCGACGAGCAGCCCGCCGATCAGCGGACCCGCGGCCATGGAGATGCCGACGACCCCGCCCCAGACGCCGATGGCGCGGGCGCGTTCCTTCGGGTCGGTGAAGGTGTTGGTGATGATCGACATCGCGACCGGGTTGAGCATCGAGCCGCCGACGGCCTGGATCATCCGGAAGACGATCAGCCACTCCAGGCTGGGGGCCAGCGAGCACAGCAGCGAACCGGCGGTGAAGAGCACGAGCCCCGCCGTGAAGACCTTGCGGCGGCCGATCCGGTCGCCCGTGGAGCCGGCGAGCATCAGCAGCGAGGCCAGGACCAGCGTGTACGCGTCGATCGTCCACTGCATGCCGGAGACCGAGGCGTCCAGCTCGCGGCGCATGGCGGGCAGGGCGACGTTCAGCACCGTGTTGTCGAGGCTGACGATCAGCAGGCTCATGCAGCAGATGGCCAGGATCAGGAGGCGGCGCCCGGGGCTCAAGTCGTGCATGATGCCGATAGTACGCCTAACTAAACAAATGCGGGACGTGGCGCGGCTGGGCGACAATGGGGGCATGACCACGCTCCCCCCGCCCCTCGCGATCGGCCCGCACACCGTGCAGCCGCCGGTGGTGCTCGCGCCGATGGCCGGCATCACCAATGCCCCGTTCCGCACCCTCTGCCGCGAGTTCTCGGGCGGCAAGGGGCTCTTCGTGAGCGAGATGATCACGACGCGCGCGCTGGTCGAGCGCAACGAGAAGACCATGCAGCTGATCCACTTCGACGAGAGCGAGAAGCCCCGCTCGATACAGCTGTACGGCGTCGACCCGGTCACGGTCGGCAAGGCGGTCCGCATGATCGTGGAAGAGGACCGGGCCGACCACATCGACCTGAACTTCGGCTGCCCGGTCCCCAAGGTGACCCGCAAGGGCGGCGGCTCGGCCCTGCCCTACAAGCGGAACCTGCTGCGCGCGATCCTGCGCGAGGCGGTCGCGGGCGCCGGTGATCTGCCGGTGACGATGAAGATGCGCAAGGGCATCAACGACGACCACCTCACCTACCTCGACGCGGGCCGGATCGCGGTCGAGGAGGGCATCACCGCCATCGCGCTGCACGGGCGCACCACCGCCCAGCACTACGGCGGCACCGCCGACTGGGAGGCCATCGCGCGCCTCAAGGAGCACGTGCCCGAGATCCCGGTGCTCGGCAACGGCGACATCTGGTGCGCCGAGGATGCGCTGCGCATGGTCCGCGAGACGGGCTGTGACGGCGTCGTGGTCGGACGCGGCTGCCTGGGGCGGCCGTGGCTCTTCAACGACCTCGTGGCGGCCTTCGAGGGCCGCCCCGAGGACTTCCACAAGCCGACGCTGCGCGAGGTCGCGGCGACCATGCACCGCCACGCGCAGCTGCTGGGGGAGTGGATCGGCGACGAGGCGCGCGGGGTGATCGACTTCCGTAAGCACGTGGCTTGGTACACCAAGGGCTTCTCGGTGGGTTCCGAGATGCGGCAGAAGCTCGCCGTCACCTCGTCCCTGGCCGAACTGGACGCTCATCTGAGCGAGCTGGACCTGGACCAGCCGTGGCCGGACAGCGCGGACGGTCCGCGCGGCCGGACGTCCGGAAACAACCGAGTTGTCCTCCCCGAAGGCTGGCTCAAGGATCCCTACGACTGCGCCGGGGTCGGCGAGGACGCCGAGCTGGACACGTCCGGCGGCTGAGAAAAGGCCCTCCGATGCCCCCTCGGGCGGCGTGAGATACGCCACGCATGGGTGGGGTTGCGCTCAGATGAGCGCTGATTTCGCGGCTATGACTTCCAAAGGGTGGCACTGGGTGCCACCCTTTGTGTGTTCAAGAGTTGAACGCAAATGTATCGATGATCGCTCATCCGAGCACAGGCAAGCCGATCTGAGCCCTTCTCACTTCGGGATGTGAAGGCTCTTGGGGTGCTCCAGCTACCCGCGAGTTACTTTCGATCTCCTGGCGCACGGGTGGTTACAGCCATGTGACCGCCAAGTGGACGTACCCATAAGCCTTCGATCTGGGTATGTTCCTGGCCGTCAGGGCAGCCACCCGAGTCCTCGAGGAGTCGAGACCCGTGTCGGAAAACAAAGATCAGAAGTTCGTTTACGACTTCACCGAGGGCAACCGGGACCTCAAGGACCTTCTCGGCGGCAAGGGGGCCAACCTCGCCGAGATGACCAACCTGGGCCTCCCCGTCCCGCCCGGCTTCACCATCACCACCGAGGCGTGCAAGGTCTACCTGGAGAGCGGCGACGCCCCGGTGGAGCTGCGCGACGAGGTGGGCGCCCACCTCGTCGCCCTCGAGGCGAAGATGGGCAAGAAGCTCGGTCAGTCGGACGACCCGCTGCTGGTCTCCGTCCGGTCCGGGGCGAAGTTCTCCATGCCCGGCATGATGGACACGGTCCTCAACATCGGCCTGTCCGACGAGTCGGTCAAGGGCCTCGCCGCGCAGGCGGGCAACGACCGCTTCGCCTGGGACTCCTACCGCCGTCTGATCCAGATGTTCGGCAAGACGGTCCTCGGTGTCGAGGGCGAGCTCTTCGAGGACGCGCTCGACGAGGCCAAGGCCGCCAAGAAGGTCACCGTCGACACCGACCTGGACGCCGCCGACCTGCAGAAGGTCGTCGCGCGCTTCAAGGAGATCGTCGCGGAGGAGGCCGGCCGGGAGTTCCCGCAGGACGCCCGCGAGCAGATGGACCTCGCCGTCGAGGCGGTCTTCAACTCCTGGAACACCGACCGCGCCAAGCTCTACCGCCGCCAGGAGCGCATCCCGAGCGACCTGGGCACCGCGGTCAACATCTGCTCCATGGTCTTCGGCAACCTCGGCCCCGACTCGGGCACCGGCGTCGCCTTCACCCGCGACCCCGCCAGCGGCCACCAGGGTGTCTACGGCGACTACCTGCAGAACGCGCAGGGCGAGGACGTCGTCGCGGGCATCCGCAACACGGTCCCGCTCGCCGACCTGGAGTCGATCGACAAGGCGTCGTACGACCAGCTCATGCAGATCATGGAGACCCTCGAAACGCACTACAAGGACCTGTGTGACATCGAGTTCACCATCGAGCGCGGCCAGCTGTGGATGCTCCAGACCCGCGTCGGCAAGCGCACCGCGGGCGCGGCCTTCCGCATCGCCACCCAGCTCGTCGACCAGGGCCTGATCGACGAGGCCGAGGCCCTCCAGCGGGTCAACGGCGCCCAGCTCGCGCAGCTGATGTTCCCGCGCTTCGACGAGGCGGCCGCCTCGCAGCTGATCGGGCGCGGCATCGCCGCCTCCCCGGGCGCGGCCGTGGGCAAGGCCGTCTTCGACTCCTACACGGCCGTCAAGTGGTCCCGCTCCGGCGAGAAGGTCATCCTGATCCGCCGCGAGACCAACCCGGACGACCTGGACGGCATGATCGCCGCCGAGGGCATCCTCACCTCGCGCGGCGGCAAGACCTCGCACGCGGCCGTCGTCGCCCGCGGCATGGGCAAGACCTGCGTCTGCGGGGCCGAGGAGCTGGAGGTCGACACCAAGCGCCGCCGGATGACCACCGCCTCCGGCGTGGTCGTCGAGGAGGGCGACGTCGTCTCCGTCGACGGCTCCACCGGCAAGGTGTACCTGGGCGAGGTACCCGTCGTACCGTCGCCGGTCGTCGAGTACTTCGAGGGCCGGATGCACGCCGGCGCCGACGACGCCGACGAGCTCGTCTCCGCCGTGCACCGGATCATGGCCTACGCGGACCGCGTCCGGCGGCTGCGGGTCCGGGCCAACGCCGACAACGCCGAGGACGCGCTGCGCGCCCGCCGCTTCGGCGCCCAGGGCATCGGCCTGTGCCGCACCGAGCACATGTTCCTCGGTGAGCGCCGCGAGCTGGTCGAGCACCTGATCCTCGCGGACACCGACAAGGAGCGGGAAGCGGCACTCAGTGCCCTCCTGCCGCTCCAGAAGAAGGACTTCGTCGAGCTGTTCGAGGCGATGGACGGACTGCCCGTCACCGTCCGCCTGCTGGACCCGCCGCTGCACGAGTTCCTGCCCGACATCACCGAGCTGTCGGTGCGCGTCGCCCTCGCCGAGTCCCGCAAGGACCACAACGAGAACGACCTGCGCCTGCTCCAGGCCGTGCACAAGCTGCACGAGCAGAACCCGATGCTGGGTCTGCGCGGTGTCCGGCTCGGCCTGGTCATCCCCGGCCTGTTCGCCATGCAGGTCCGGGCGATCGCCGAGGCCGCGGCCGAGCGCAAGAACGCCAAGGGCGACCCGCGGGCCGAGATCATGGTCCCGCTGGTGGGCACGGTCCAGGAGCTGGAGATCGTCCGCGAGGAGGCCGACCAGGTCATCGCCGAGGTCGAGGCCGCCACCGGCACCAGCCTCAAGCTGACCATCGGCACGATGATCGAGCTGCCGCGCGCCGCGCTGACCGCCGGTCAGATCGCCGAGGCCGCGCAGTTCTTCTCCTTCGGTACGAACGACCTGACCCAGACGGTGTGGGGCTTCTCCCGCGACGACGTCGAGGCCAGCTTCTTCACCGCGTACCTGGAGAAGGGCATCTTCGGGGTCTCCCCCTTCGAGACCATCGACAAGGACGGCGTCGGCGCGCTGGTCCGCAGCGCCGTGCAGGCGGGCCGGGCGACCCGCCCCGACCTCAAGCTCGGCGTGTGCGGCGAGCACGGCGGCGACCCCGAGTCGGTGCACTTCTTCCACGAGGTCGGCCTCGACTACGTCTCCTGCTCGCCCTTCCGGATCCCGGTGGCGCGCCTGGAGGCGGGCCGCGCCGCCGCCGAGGCGAAGGGCAGCGACAGCCGCTGACCCCGCACGGCGTGGCCGCCGCTCCGCACGCTCCGCGCGTGCGGTGTCCGCCTCCCACGCCCCTCAGACCGCGCCTGCCCCGGGTTCCCTGACACCCTGGGGCGGGCGCGCCTGCGTTGTGAACAAGTGCGGCGTGAAGAGCGCGGTGTGAAGAAGCACATTGTTCAACAACTCTTTACGTCAGCAGGCGGTGGACGGATCCCCACCCGTCCACCGCCTGCTGACAATCTGCCGGGCACGTCGGCGCTTCCCGGTGCGACCGACCGCCAGGCCCCGCAAAGCCCCCCACGGCCTTCGCGGAGCGTTTCGGTCGCGCCGGAGTGTGCCCGGCGGAGTACAGGATTTCGGTTGTCACACCCCCGCCGAAAGGGGTTTCAACTGTGGCCGAAAGGCTGTGGTGACGTCGTGTGACGGCATGCATACTCATGAGGCGGGGGGATTGCGGTTGCACAGGTGGGGGTTCGGTGCTTCGTATCCATTTCACTGGAGTGGACCTGGCACGCGTACGGATGGCAGGGCGTCCCGATGCGTTGTGGGAAACGATTCTCAGTTTTCACCGTTTAAGGGACCGGCGTGATGTCCGGTTGTTCGGTGAATGGCGTACTACAACGCGGAGCAGGTTGAATAGTGAAACACGTTTGCTCGGCGCTCTCATACCGAGTCGCGGCTATTTCCCCGATTTCCTGACTCCTGTCGAAGGACAGTACGGATGGGACACGGGGCTCGACGCGCTGCGCGGGATCAGGCCCGAGCGGATGCGTCGGGAGCTGCTCGTGCTGGGGCAGGGGGCGCCGCCCTCGCCGCGGTTACGGGACTTCGTCGACGACGGTCCGCGGTACCTGCCGCGGCTCATGGACGAGCTGCGCGGGTACCACCGGGCGGCCGTGGAGCCGCACTGGACGCACATCCAGGCGCAGATCGAGGCCGAGCGGGCCGCCAGGGGCCGCGCGCTGCTCGACGGCGGCGCGGACGAGCTGCTGGCCTCGCTGCCGCCGATGCTGCGCTGGCGGGCGCCGGTGCTGGAGTGCGACTACCCGGTGGACCGGGACGTCCGGCTGCGCGGGCGCGGACTGCTGCTCCAGCCGTCCTTCTTCTGCCGGCGCACGGCGGTGACCCTCCACGACCCGGAGCTGCCGCCCGTACTGGTCTACCCGGCCGCGGCGCAGCTCGCCTCGGCCCAGACCGGCGGCGAGGCGGCCCGGCCCGTGGAGGAGCAGCGCCAGCGGACCCTGGGCAAGCTGGTCGGGCACACCCGCTCGGTGGTCCTGCGGGCCATCGGGGACGGCGCCACGACCAGTGAGCTGGCCCGCCGGGCCGGGGTCTCCCTGGCCTCGGCCAGCCAGCACGCCTGCGTGATGCGGGAGGCGGGCCTGGTGACGACCCTGCGCCGGGGCAGCGCGGTGCTGCACACCGTGACCCCGCTGGGCGCGGCCCTGCTGAAGGGCGGCGCGGTGGCCTCGTGACGGCGCGCCCGGGGGCCCCGCGGGGCCCCCGGGGTTCCGGGAGCCGTCCCGGGGCCGCTCGCCGGTGACCGCGGGACCTTGGCCCCTGGGGCGCGGGGGAGCGGCGGAGGATGGTGGAAGCATGGATTCCTCCCGTGTCGAAGGCACCGTCGTCGAGGCCGACCTCCAGGGGCGTGCGGACCTCGACGTCGTGCTGCGCCGCTTCTACCTGGCGGCTTTCGCCGATCCGGCCATCGGGCCGTTCTTCACCGAGGTCGCGGGCACCGACCTGGAGACGCACCTGCCCCGGATCACCGACTTCTGGGAGCGCGCCCTCTTCCGCAGCGCCGACTACCGCCGCAACGCCTTCGCCCCGCACGCCGCGCTGCACTCCGCGCGGGCGATGACCGCCGCCGACTTCGGGCGCTGGGTGCAGCTGTGGCGCGCCACGATCGACGGACTGCACCGCGGGCCGAACGCAGAGCGGGCCAAGGCGCAGGGCGAACGGATCGCGCTCACCCTGCACAAGCGACTGGCCGGGGCGGACGGGACGCGCGACGGCGACGGCACGGGCTTCATTCCGCTGGCCGCCCTGGAGCTGCGCGCCGGAGCCTGAGAAGGCCCGCGCGGAACGCCGTAGAAAAAAAGTCTTCCCCGGAGCGATGAGTTTCCGATGGGGCCGTGGTCTACCCCTCGTAAGCACCGGACACCACCGGACGCCATCGGCGCTCCGGGCGGCGCCGGAACACCGGACCGCACCGCGCGAGAGAAGCGAGCCCCACATGTCAACGATGATTTTCGTCAATCTGCCCGTCAAGGACCTCGACGCGAGCAAGGCGTTCTGGACGAAGCTCGGCTACGCCTTCAACGCCCAGTTCAGCGACGAGAACGCCGCCTCCATGGTCATCAGCGACACCATCGTCGCGATGCTCCTGACCGAGGCCCGGTTCAAGGACTTCACGCACAAGGCCGTCGCGGACACGGCCACCACCACCGAGGTGCTGCTGTGTCTGAGCGCCGAGAGCCGGGGCGCCGTGGACGAGCTGGTCGACGGGGCCGTCGGGGCGGGCGCCACCGAGCCCCGCGCCGCCCAGGACCACGGCTTCATGTACGGCCGGGCCTTCGAGGACCTCGACGGCCACACCTGGGAGATCATGTGGATGGACCCGGCCGCCGTCCAGGGCGACGGCGTGACCCACGGCGTGTCCTAGACCGATGCCCGTGAGGTCGCGGCGGTCCGTACGGGGTACGTCCGGACCGCCACCTCCTCGTCGTCCAGGCACTGCCCGGTCGCCAGGTCGAACCGCTGCTTGAGCAGCGGCGACGCCACGAACGGCCGGCCCTCCACACAGCCCACCAGCCCGCGCGAGAGCACCTGCGCCCCGGTGAAGGGGTCCTGGTTGCCGATCGCGTACGTGCGCCCCGCGCGGTCGACGAACACCGCGGCCTGGGTCCCGTCCGGCAGCAGGGCCGCGACCCCGCGCCCCGGAGTGAGCTCCGTGTACTCGCACACCGTCAGCCAGCCTTGCGGAACCTGCAGTTCTACGGTCATCGGGTCCCTCCCAGGGGTTCCAGGGTCAAGAAGGTCAGGTCGGGCTTGACCTGGTCGCGTTCCGCGACGAACTTCACGGTCGGGTCGGGGGCGCCGGGCGCGTTGACGAAGGACACGAACCGGCGCAGCCGCTCGGGGTCCTCCAGCGTCTCGGCCCACTCGTCCCGGTAGTGCGCCACGTGGTCGGCCATCAGGGACTCCAGCTCCCCGCACAGCCCGAGCGAGTCGTGGACGACCACGTCCCGCAGGTGCTCCAGGCCGCCCTCCAGCCGCTCCAGCCAGGCCGAGGTGCGCTCCAGCCGGTCGGCGGTGCGGATGTAGAACATCAGGAACCGGTCGATCAGGCGGACCAGTTCGGCGTCCGACAGGTCCTGGGCCAGCAGGTCGGCGTGGCGCGGGGTGGCCCCGCCGTTGCCGCCGACGTACAGGTTCCACCCGCTCGCGGTGGCGATCACCCCGAAGTCCTTGCTCTGCGCCTCCGCGCACTCGCGGGCGCAGCCGGACACCGCCGACTTGAGCTTGTGCGGGGCGCGCAGGCCGCGGTAGCGCAGCTCCAGGTCGATGGCCATGCGCACGCTGTCCTGGACGCCGTAGCGGCACCAGGTCTGCCCCACGCAGGACTTCACGGTGCGCAGCGCCTTGCCGTAGGCGTGCCCGGACTCGAAGCCGGCCTCGACCAGACGGGCCCAGATGTGCGGGAGCTGGTCGACCCGGGCGCCGAAGAGGTCGATGCGCTGACCTCCGGTGATCTTCGTGTAGAGGCCGAAGTCGCGGGCGACCTCGCCGATCACGATCAGCTTGTCGGGGGTGACCTCGCCGCCGGGGATGCGCGGGACGACCGAGTACGAGCCGTTGCGCTGGAGGTTCGCGAGGAAGTGGTCGTTGGTGTCCTGCAGCGCGGCCTGTTCCCCGGCCAGTACGTAGCCGGGCGCGCCCACGGTCGGGGCGAGCGAGGCGATGATCGATCCGACGGTCGGCTTGCAGATCTCGCAGCCGTTGCCCCCGCGCGCCGCCTCCCGGCCGTGGCTGTCGAGGAGGTCGTCGTACGAGGTCACGCGCAGGGTGCGGACGATCTCGTACAGCTCGGCGCGGGTGTAGGGGAAGCAGGCGCAGAGCCCCTTCTCGGCGGCGGGCGGCAGCAGCTGGCCGATCACCTTGACGCAACTGCCGCAGCCGGTGCCCGCCTTGGTGCACTTCTTGACCTCGGGCAGGGTGGCGCAGGCGGTGATGGCCTTCTTGGTGACGTTGTGGCAGGAGCAGATGACCGCGTGGTCGGGCAGCGAGGCGGGCCCGAGCTGGACGGCGGCGCCGATCCCGGCGGGCAGGACGAGCTGTTCGGGCGCGGCGGGCGGCACGCTGCCGGTGAGCGGCCGCAGCAGTCCGTAGGAGTCGGCGTCGCCGACGAGGACCCCGCCGAGCAGCACGCCGTCGGGGGAGACGACGAGCTTCTTGTAGATCCCCGAGCGGGAGTCGGAGTACACGACGTCGAGGCAGTCGGGGGTGGCGCCGTGGGCGTCGCCGAAGGAGGCCACGTCCACGCCGAGCAGCTTGAGCTTGGTGGAGAGGTCGGCCCCGGTGAACTGCTTGTCGCGGCCCAGCAGGTCCTCCGCGGCCGTCTCCGCCATCTCGTAGCCGGGCGCGACCAGGCCGTAGACCCGGCCGTCGGTGGCCAGGGCGCACTCGCCGATCGCGTAGACGTGGGGGTCGGAGGTGCGGCAGTGGGCGTCGACGGCGATGCCGCCGCGTTCGCCGACGTCCAGGCCGGCCGCGCGGGCGAGCTGGTCGCGGGGGCGGACCCCGGCGGAGAAGACGACGAGTTCGGTCTCGACCGAGGAGCCGTCGGAGAGCGCCATGCCGCTGACGGAGCCGTCCGCTCCGGTCAGCACCTCCTGGGTGCCGACGCCGGTGTGCACGGTCAGGCCCATCGACTCGATGGTCCGCAGCAGGGCCGCGCCGCCGCCGTCGTCGATCTGCGCGGGCATCAGCCGGGGCGCGAACTCGACGATCCGGGTGGCCAGGCCGAGTCCCTGGAGCGCGCCGGCCGCCTCCAGGCCCAGCAGGCCGCCGCCGATGACCGCGCCGCTGGTCCGCCCCTTCGCGTACGCCTCGATCGCGAGGAGGTCCTCGATGGTGCGGTAGACGAAGCAGCCCGGGGCGTCCTTGCCGGGGACGGGCGGTACGAAGGGGTAGCTGCCGGTCGCCAGGACCAGCACGTCGTAGCGGAAGACCCGCCCGGAGCGGGAGGTGACGGTGCGCGCCGCCCGGTCGATGTGCTCCGCCGGGTCGTCGAGGTGCAGCTCGATCCCGTGCGAGTCCATGAACCCCTCGGGGGTCAGCGACAGCTCCTCGGCGGAGCTGCCGGAGAAGTACGAGGTGAGGTGGACGCGGTCGTAGGCCGGACGCGGCTCCTCGCAGAGCACGGTGATCCGGTGGGTGGCGGTGGCGCCGCGCTCGGCGAGCGCTTCGAGGTAGCGCTGGCCGACCATCCCGTGCCCGATGAGCACGACCTGGGGGGTGGGCGTCGTGGATGCGGCCATGTTCAGGAGCCTCCGTCGTCGGTGAGCAGGTGGGACAGGTCGTCGTGCGCGCGCAGGGGCTCGTCGCCCTCCCAGCTGCGGGCGAGGGCGCCCACGGTGGAGAGTTCGCCGAGCAGGACCCCGCCGACCAGCCGGTCGCCGCGGACGACGACCTTGCGGTAGGTGCGCCGGGTGGCGTCCGAGAGGCGGAGCACGTCGTCCCCGGGCCGCGCGGTGGTCTCGCCGAAGGCGGCGAGGTCCAGGGGGCGCGGGCCGGAGGAGAGGGTGAGCCGGGTGAGGGCGCGGGTGCCGCTGTACCGCGGCGGCCCGGATCCGGCCGGGACCGCGCCGGTGAGGTGGGCGGCGAGGGCGTCGGCCTGCTCCAGCGCGGGGCCGGCCAGTCCGTACACGCGGCCCGCGTGCTCGGCGCAGTCGCCGATGGCGTGGATCCGCGGATCGCTCGTGCGCAGCGCGTCGTCGACCACGATGCCCTTGCGCACATCGAGCCCCGCGGCCTGGGCCAGGCCGGTGCGGGGGCGCACCCCGCAGGCCAGGACGACGAGGTCGGCGTCGAGGCGGAGGCCGACCGCGAGCTCGACGCCCGTGACCCGGCGGCCGGCGCCGTCCGCGCGGGTGGTCAGGCCGCGCACCCGGCACTCGGTGTGGATCTCGACGCCGAGCTCGCCGAGGTGGGTGTGGAGCAGGGCCGAGGCGTCCTCGTCGAGCTGGCGCTCCATCAGCCGGGTGCCCTGCTGTGCCAGCACCACCCGAACCCCGCGTTCGGCGAGGGCGCGGGCGGCGGAGACCCCGAGCAGGCCGCCGCCGATGACCACGGCGTTCAGGTCGGGGCGGGCGGCGACGGCGCGGTCCAGGGCCAGGCAGTCGTCCATGGTGCGGAAGGCGTGCACCCCCTCCGGGAGGTCCCTGCCGTCGGGCTCGAACAGCCCGCGCAGGGGCGGCAGCACCGGGTTGGATCCGGTGGCCAGGACCAGGGCGTCGTACGGGTGGGTGCTGCCGTCGTCGCAGTGCACCCGACGCTCGGCCCGGTCGACGCGCACCGCCCGTACGCCCCGGCGCAGCGCCGGGCCGGGGGCGGGGAGGGCGGTCACCTCCGGCGCGTAGCGGCCCGCGAGGACCTCGGCGAGCAGGACCCGGTTGTAGGGGACGTGCGCCTCCTCGCCGAGGACGGTCACCGCCGCGTCCGCGCCGAGCCGGCCCGCGAGCCGCAGGCCCGCGAGGCCGCCACCGATCACCACCACGTGCTGTTGCGAGGTCATGGCGTCAGCCTGCGCGCCCGCTGTTTCCCGGCCGCATCGCCTCTGTTACCCGTACGGAACACGCGTCTCAGCACCCGGGTTAAGGGGCCGTGAGGCGTTCCTCAAGGCCGCCTTAAGGATCATCCGGACGGGTCCGGAGCCCCCTAGCGTGGGCCGCATGCGAGATGTGGCGGGGCGGGGCGCGGCGGTGGACGCACGGGTGCGCGGCGAGTGGGGGGCGGTCCTCGGGACGGCCGGGGCGGCGGGCGCGGGCGCGGTGACGGCGGTGCGGGTCCGGGGTGCGATGGGCGTCGGGGCCGCGCTGGTGGTCCTGCTCTGGGCGGTGCAGGTGCACCCTTCCGCCCGGCTCGACGCGCTCTTCGCCACCGCCGCGCACCTCACCGGGCTGCTCGCCGGGTACGGGGTCCTCGTCATGCTCTTCCTGATGGCCCGGGTGCCCGCCGTCGAGCACGGGGTGGGCGCCGACCGGCTGGCCCGCTGGCACGCCCTCGGCGGCCGCCACGTCCTGCTGCTCTGCTTCGGCCACGCCCTCTTCGCGCTCCTCGGGTACGCCGTCCACGGCGGCCTCGACGTCCTGACCGCGGCCCGGGAGCTGCTGGGCTACCCGGCGCTCGCCGCCGCCACCGCCGGGACCGGGCTGCTGGTCTGCGTGGGGGTGACCTCCGCCCGGGCGGTACGCCGCCGGGTCTCGCACGAAACCTGGCGCGGGGTGCACCTGCTGGTCTACCTCGCCGCCGCGCTCGCCTTCGTCCACCAGCTCGCGGGCCCGGACCTGCGCCCCGTCGCCTGGTTCTGGGCCCTCGCGCACACCGCGGTCGCGGCCCTGCTGCTCTGGTACCGGGGCGTGGTGCCCGTGCGCCAGGCCCTGCGGCACGCGCTGCGGGTCCTGGAGGTGCGCGACGAGGGGCCCGGGGTGGTGTCCGTGGTCATGTACGGCGCCCACCTCGCCGAACTGCGGGCCGAGCCGGGTCAGTTCCTGCGCTGGCGGTTCCTGCGGCGCCGGCTCTGGTACACCGCCCTGCCGTTCTCCCTCTCCGCTCCGGTCCGGGGCGACACCCTGCGGATCACGGTGAAGGCGCTGGGCGGTCACAGCCGCCGGATCCGCAGGCTGCGCCCCGGCACCCGGGTGCTCGCCACCGGCCCCTTCGGCGCGCTCACCGCGGCCCGCCGGACCCGGCCGCAGGTGCTGCTCATCGCGGGCGGGGTCGGGATCACCCCGATGCGGGCGCTGTTCGAGACGCTGCCCGGCGAGCCGGGGGACATCACCCTGCTCTACCGGGCGCGGGCCGAGGAGCACCTCGTGCTGCGGTCGGAGCTGGAGTCCATCGCCGCCGGGCGCGGGGCCCGGCTGCACTACCTGCTCGGGCCCTCGGACGCGGCCTACGATCCGCTGGCCCCGCGGGCGCTGACCGACCTGGTGCCCGACCTGGTCGAGCACGACGTCTACCTGTGCGGGCCGCCGGGGATGGCCGGGGCGACGCGGGCCGCGCTGCTGCGGGCCGGGGTGCCGGGCGGACGTATCCATTCCGAATGCTTCAGCTCCTGATCCGCCCGATGCCCCCGAGAGGCGACCGCTCCATGCGCCACCCCCTGCACGTCGCCCTGTCCGTCGGCGCGGCGGAGGCCCTCGCCCCGGTGTCCGCCGCGCCGCCCGTACGACCGGCCCCCGCGTCCCGGTCCCGGCACCGCAAGCCGCCGGTGCGCACCGCGCTGCTGGGAGCGCTGGCCTCCGTACCGGCCGGGCGCCGGGTCGCCGCGGGGCTCGGGCTGGCCAGCGTGCTCGCGGCGACGATGCTGACCGCAACGGTGGAACCGTCCGCTCCGGTGGCCCCGGACCGGATTCCCGCAGGTACAAGCTCAAACCTTGCGCAAGTTTCCCGGGATTGATGGCCCTTGCACCCACAAGATCCATAGGGTCGGGCCGTGCCTGACATATCAACGACCATGATCATCGTGCTGTGCGCCGCGGCGGCCGCCGCGGGCTGGATCGACGCGGTGGTGGGCGGCGGCGGACTGCTGCTCCTGCCCGCCCTGATGCTCGGCCTGCCGGCCGACGTGCCGCTGACGCACGCCCTCGGCACCAACAAGGCGGTGGCCATCGTCGGCACCACGGGGGCGGCCGTGACCTACGCCCGCAAGGCCCCGGTCGACGTGCGCATCGCGACCCGGATCGGGCTGGCCGCGATGGCCGGCGCCGCGGGCGGGGCCGTGCTCGCGGGGGTGTTCAGCAAGGACACCATGCGCCCCGTGATCATGGTGGTGCTGCTGCTCGTCGCCGCGTTCGTGATCTTCCGCCCCGGCTTCGGCTCCGCCCCGGCCACCGGCCCCGTCAGCCGCCGCCGCATCGTCGCCGCGATCGGCCTGGCCGGGCTCGGCATCGGCTTCTACGACGGCCTGATCGGCCCCGGCACCGGCACCTTCCTCGTCCTCGCCCTGACCGCCCTGCTCCACCTCGACCTGGTCACGGCCTCCGCGACCGCGAAGATCGTGAACGTCGGCACCAACGCCGGCGCGCTCGCCGTCTTCGCCTCCAAGGGCGAGGTGATGTGGCAGCTGGCCGGTCTGATGGCCGTCTTCAATCTGATCGGCGGGATGGCGGGCGCCCGGATGGCACTGAAGAAGGGCAGCGGCTTCGTCCGGGTCGTCCTGCTGACCGTGGTGTCCGCACTGGTCGTCAAGCTCGGCCTGGAGCAGTGGGGCTAGGCTTCTTCGGGCCCGAAGGCTCCGGGGCGCGCGTCCTCGACGGCGGCCGGGGTCTGGTCCTGGTCCTGGCCCTCCGGGGCGGGCGGTTCGGGGCGCGGCTGCTCGCGGACGCCCGTGAGGTGGGCGAACACCACCACGTTGCCCTGGTAGCCGGTGCGCGGCGAGAAGCGGCCGCCGCAGGTGATCACGCGCAGTTCGGCGCGCGGCGCGGGCCCGTAGACGAGTCGGTCCGGGAAGGCCCCGGCGTCGTACACCTCCACCGCGTGGACGGTGAACACGGCCGTGCGCCCGTCCGCGCGGGTCACCTCGATCAGGGCCCCGCGGCGCAGCGCGCCCAGCCGGTAGAAGACCGCCGGGCCGGTGGCGGTGTCGACGTGCCCGGCGATGACCGCGGTGCCGACGGCGCCGGGGGTGGTGCCGTCCCGGTACCACCCGGCCAGGTCGCGGCGTGCGGGCGGCGGTGCCGCCAGGCTGCCGTCCGCCTCCAGGCCGAGGCCCGTCAGCGGGGCGTCCACCCGGATCGCGGGAATCCGGATCCGCCGGGGCGGGGAGCCGGGGAGCGGGGCGGCGGCCCGTACGTCGAGGGGTTCGGCGGCGAGGGCGTCCGCCGGGGACGGTCGGGGCGGATGGACCGGCTCCGCGGAGCCGCTGGTGACCAACCAGATGCCGACGCAGGCGGTGAGCGCGACGAGCCCGGCGCGACCGGCGCCGCCACCGGTGCCGCGGGCCGCCAGGCGGCAGTGGTGCGGGGCGGGGCCGGGGCGGTGGTGCGGGTGGTGCGGGCCGTGGTGGTGGCGGTCGTGGCCTGAGGTGCGCATGCGTGCCCCCTTGGTGCGGGTGCTTGCCGGTGGCGCGGGTGGTGCGGCTGCTGGCGGGTGGAAGGGGGCCGTCGCCCGGCCCCGCGAACGGGGGGGACCTCGCGGGGCGGGCGACGGCGGGACGGTACCGGTCGGACCGCGGCCTGGGCCGCGGTGGGCGTCCGTCAGTTCCGCGTGCCGCTCGCCCGGCGACGCAGGAACCAGGTACCGCCGACGGCGGTCACGGCCAGCACTGCCGCTCCCGCCGCGATCTTGGTGGGGTCGACGGTCGTCGTCGTGCCGCCGCCCACTCCCGTCCGGACGTGCCCCTGCGGGCCGTGCTCGGCGACGACCAGGTCGCCGGTGGCGAACTTGCCGTCCGCGCAGGTGGCGCCGATCTCGTAGGTGCCGGGCGCGGTGTCGCGGGAGACCTGGAACTGCCCGACGACCACCTCCGCGCGGGTGCCCGGGGCCAGCTTGAACCGGCCGCCCCCCACCGTGGACGCGTCCCCCTCGGCGTGGCTGCCGCGCCCGCAGGCGGAGGTGTTCACGGTGACGGTGGTGCCGGCGACGGCCGACTTGGGCCAGACCTCCAGCGGGGCGAAGTCCCCGGGTGCGAAGCTCCCCACGCCGAAGTCCGCGGCGGCCACCGCTCCCGCGACCGGACCGGCGAAGGCGACGGCGGTCAGTGCGGTGGCGGTGAGCACGTGGGCGGTGCGTCGGCGCACGGGTCCTCCTGGGAAACGGGGTCGTGTTCCGAGGTAAGCCCGGGTGCGCGCCGGGCGCCTCCTGATGGAATGTCAGATTCCGGTCCGGCCCGGGCGTGTCCCGCCATCACGGCACGTCAGGGCCGCTCCACGGCCATCCGGGTGCCCCCGCCCCGTCCGGGTGACGGGACGGGACGGCGCGGTGCGGTGCGGCGGCTCAGTCGGGAGCGGGACCCGGCGGGAGCGTCAGCAGGGCGTACGCGCCCCCGTCGGCCGGATTGGACAGTTCCACCCGGGCTCCGATCACCTGGGCCTGCCCGAAGGCGATGGTCAGGCCGAGGCCGGTGCCCTGGCCCCGCTCGACCGTGCCGGTCAGGAACCGCTGGGGCCCCTCGCGCAGCAGCTGCTCCGGGTAGCCCTTGCCGTGGTCCCGCACCGCGACCGTGGTCCCGCGGACGGTGACCTCGACCGCGCCGCCGCCGTGCTTGCGGGCGTTGACGAGGAGGTTGCCGAGGATCCGCTCCAGCCGCCGCACGTCCGTCCGTACGTACGCGCTCGCGCCCGACCGCACCACCGCGCCCGCCCGGGCCCCCGTCCACAGGACCGGGTCCGGGCGCGGGCGCTGCTCCGGAGGCGGATCGGGGAGTTCCGTCGTGAACCGGATGTCCGCGGCGACCCCCGACCGCTCCGTGATCGTGGCGACCAGCGGGCCCAGCCGGTGCACGTCCAGGGCCGCCTCCTCCCGGTTGGAGTCCAGCCGCGCCACCTCCAGCAGGTCCTCCGTGAGGCTGCGCAGCGCGGCCACCCGGTCGCGCACCAGCTCGGTCGGCCGGCCCTCCGGCAGCAGCTCGGCCGCCGTGTGCAGCCCGGTCAGCGGGGTGCGCAGCTCGTGCGCGACGTCGGCCGTGAAGCGCTGCTCGGCCTCCAGCCGGGACTGGAGGCTGGCCGCCATCATGTCCACGGCCGAGGACAGGTCGGCCACCTCGTCGCGGGTGCCCGGCACGCCCGGGGACCCGATCCGGGCGTCCAGATCGCCGTCGGTGATCCGGCGGGCGGTCTCGGCCGCCGTCCGCAGCCCCTTGCTGAGTCGGCTGGCCAGCAGGGCGCCGGCCACGGCCGCCAGCGCGACGACCGCCACTCCGTACGCCACGAGCTGCTGGTCCAGCTCGGCCAGTTCGCCCTGCTCGTCCGCCAGCGATTGGCGCACCGACAGGGTGTGCCCGCCGTCGATCGGGCGCGCGGCCCACACCGTGGGACGGTCGCCCGACATGTCGATGTAGGTGTTGCGCCGCCCGGCGAGGGCGGTGTCGCGCAGCGCGGGCGGCAGGTCCGGGGCGTCGATCTCGGCGGCGGCCCCGCCCGTCCTGTCGGGGTCGAGCCGGCCGGTCAGCTCGTAGAACCGGCGCACCCCGGACAGCTCCCTGATCACGTCCGAACGGGCGGTGTTCGAGACCTGCTGGACGCGCGCCCGGTGGATGAAGACGCCGATGGTGACCGCGACCAGCGAGCAGCCGACGGCGAGGAGCGCGGCGATCTTCCAGCGCAGGCCGAGGGAGCGCAGCCGGTGGCGATGGCGCCACGGGGGCCTCACCGGCGTGCCGCCCAGTCGCTGTCGGGGCGGGCGCTGGGTTCGGCGTCGGCATCGGTGCCGGACCCGGGCTTGTGGTAGCGCTTTTCCTCGCTGGCGACCGTCATCCGCGTGCCGTCCCAGCGGAACTTGACGGCCTGCTCGACGCCCTCGTCCGGGGTCGTCCGCACGAGCAGGTCGGCGCCCATCGCCTCGACCTCCATGCGCAGGCCGGTCGTGTAGAGGACGGACACGACCTTGCCGTCGACCACCGTGTACACGCTGAGAACCGAGCGGCCGCTCTCCGTGTCGGCGGCGGCGATCAGTTCGAGGCCGCCGCTCCCGGTCAGGTCCTGGTAGACGGGCGGCCGGACCCCGGCCCGGCCGGGCGCGCTGATCGGCCCCTGGCGGGTGTAGGGCCGCATCATCGGGTCGGCGCGCAGGATCTGCAGGAACGACATGGCCCCGATCCCGCCGGCGGGCACCGGGGGAACGTCCTTGAGCGGCTGCGGCGGCGGCACCCGGGTGCCGACCTCGACACCGGGGGCCTTGTCCGTGTGCTCGGTCCAGGCGGGCCAGAGCGGATCCGGTCGGGGCTGGGGGGACATGGGCGGCGCGGGTTCCCCCGCGGCCAGCCCGCCGGGCGCGGCGCAGCCGCCGGCGGCGAGTGCGCAGGCGCACAGCAGCGCGGCGGTGAGGCGGCGGGACAACCGGGGTCGGCTCATGGGGGGAGGGAGGGTGCCGTCGGGGTGAGGGGCGTGCGTACGGTGGTCCGGGCGCGCGGCGCGGAGCCGCCCGTCCGGGGTGTCCTTCCGGGGTGGCCGGTCGGACGGTCCGGCCGGGCGCAACGGTCCGCCGCGCCCGGTCCGTACCGTTCTATCCGAGGGGCGTCACGCATGGCATCGGTCAATCGGCCAGAAGCACAGCCGCCGATCGAAGGGGAGGAGTTGCCCTTCTTCGTCTACGGCACCCTGCGCCCGGGCGAGGTCAACCACGACGCCTTCCTGCGCGGACGCACCCGTTCCGAGGAGCCGGCCCGGCTCCCGGACGCGCTGCTCTACGACGGCCCCGGCTATCCGTACGCCGTCCAGCGCGCGGGGGAGCAGACCGTCGGGGAGCTGGTCGCCGCGGCGCCGGGGCAGTACGCGCGGCTGCTGGCGGAGTTGGACCGGCTGGAGGAGTACCACGGGCCCGACAGCCCGCTGAACCTCTACGAGCGGGTCCGGCGCACCACCCTGCGCCCCGACGGCAGCACGGCCGCGGCCTGGGTCTACCTGGCCGCCCCGCAGCTGGCGGACGCGCTGGCCCGGGCCGGTACCCCGATCCCGGGCGGCGACTGGCTGCGCCGGAAGGGCCCGCTCCAGGGGCCCGCGGCGCCCTAGCGGGCGCCCGGGACGCGAGCGGACCCGAGGGCCTCTAGAGGCCCTCGGCGCCGCGGTTGCGCAGGCGCTGGCCGTACTGCTGGAGCACCCACAGCTCTTCCTGGACGGCCGCGAGCTGCTCCGCGGGAGCGTTCGGGCCCAGCCGGGACATGGTGCCCTGGATGTCGTGGACCCGGCGGTCGACGGCGCGCAGCCGGACCTGGACCAGCTGGACCCCGGCGTAGATCTCGTCCACCGTCTTGGCGTGGATGGCCTCCACGGCCAGTTCGGTGACCATCGCACGGACGGTGTCGTTGGGGGCGGCGTCGCGGACCCGGGCGAGGTAGTCGTCGGTGCCCAGGGAGGCGCCGCCCGCGTCCTGGATGGCCTGGCGGACCGTCGCGTACGGGGGCGCGGTGAACTCGTCGGGGCCGTAGGCGTCGAAGGCGGGGGAGACCAGGGCCGGGCGCTGCAGGGCCAGCTTGAGCAGCTCCCGCTCGGTGCGGTGGGCCGGGCTGCGCAGGTTCAGCGCGGGGCCCGGGGTGTGCGCGGCCGCTTCCGGGGCGCCCTGGTCGTGAGCGGGCCGGGTACGGGCGCCCTGCTGCTGACCGGGGCCCTGGCCGTGGCCCTGCCCGGGGCGGCCGCCGCGTTCGCGGGCCCAGCGGGCGACCTGGGAGACCCGCTTGACGACGAACTGCTCGTCGCGGATGCCCAGCATGCCCGCGAGCTGGACCGCCGACTCGTGCTGGATCGCGATGTTCTTGATGGCCGCGACGATCGGGGCCGCCTCGTCGAGCGCGGCCGCGCGGCCCGCCGGGTTCTCCAGGTTGTGCCGGGCCACCATCTGCCGCAGCGCGAACTCGAAGAGGGGGGTGCGGGAGGAGACGAGCGCGGCCACGGCGGCGTCGCCCTCGGCGAGCCGCAGGTCGCAGGGGTCCATGCCGCCGGGCGTGATCGCGATGGAGGTCTCGGCGGCGAACTTCTGGTCGTCCTCGAAGGCCCGCAGCGCCGCCTTCTGCCCGGCCGCGTCACCGTCGAAGGTGAAGATCACCTCGGCGGTCGCGTTGTCCATCAGCAGCCGGCGCAGGATCTTGATGTGGTCCCCGCCGAAGGCCGTGCCACAGGTCGCGATCGCGGTGGTGACGCCGGCCAGGTGGCAGGCCATGACGTCGGTGTAGCCCTCGACGACGACCGCGCTGGAGGTCTTCGCGATCTCCTTCTTGGCCAGGTCGATGCCGTAGAGGACCTGGGACTTCTTGTAGATGGGGGTCTCGGGCGTGTTGAGGTACTTGGGCCCGTTGTCGTCGTCGCGCAGCTTGCGCGCGCCGAAGCCGACCACTTCGCCGGTGATGTCGCGGATGGGCCACATGAGGCGCCCGCGGAAGCGGTCGATGGGCTTCCCGCTGCGGCTGTCCTGGGACAGGCCGGAGAGGATCAGCTCCTTGTCGGTGAAGCCCTTGCCGCGCAGGAACCGGGTGAGGTGGTCCCATCCGGCCGGGCTGTAGCCCACGCCGAAGTGCGCGGCCGCGCCCTGGTCGAAGCCGCGGGAGGCCAGGAACTTCCGGCCGATCTCGGCTTCGGGGCCGTCCAGCTGGTCGACGTAGAACTGGGCGGCGGCCTTGTTCGCCTCGACCAGCCGGATGCGCTCGCCGCGCCCGCTCTGCCCGGGGGTGTAGCCGCCCTCCTCGTACCGCAGGGTGATTCCGGCGGTGCCCGCCAGCCGCTCGACCGCCTCCGAGAAGGAGAGGTGGTCGATCTTCATGACGAAGTCGAGGGTGTCCCCGCCCGCCTGGCAGCCGAAGCAGTGGTAGAGCCCCTTGCTCGGGCTGACCTGGAAGGAGGGGGACTTCTCGTCGTGGAAGGGGCAGAGGCCCTTGAGGTTGCCGCCGCCCGCATTGCGGAGCTGGAGGTACTCGGACACGACGGCGTCGATCGGGACCGCGTCCCGGACCGCCTTCACATCGTCGTCGTTGATCCTGCCTGCCACGCGTGAAGTCTACGGCCGGGCTCGGACAATCCCGCCAGCCGCCCCTCCCCCTCCCGCCCCGACGCCGCCGGACGGCCGGCCGGGCTACCCGGCCCGCTCCGCGGACGTGACCAGCGAGGACAGCGCGACGCTCGGGTCCGCCAGCGCGTCGCGGTCCACCTCCACCCCGGCGCGGATCAGTGCCTGGATGGGCTCGGTGACATCCCACACGTTCACGTTCATGCCGGCCAGCACCCGGCCCTCGGACAACCAGAAGGCGATGAACTCCCGCTTGGCCACGTCCCCGCGGATCACCACCTGGTCGTAGGCGCCGGGCGGGGCGTACCCCGAGTACTCCAGACCCACGTCGTACTGGTCGGAGAAGAAGTACGGGACCCGGTCGTACGAGACCTCCTGGCCCAGCATGGCCCGGGCCGCGGCCGGTCCGCCGTTGAGCGCGTTCGCCCAGTGCTCGACCCGCAGCCGGGTCCCCATCAACGGGTGGTGGGCGGCGGCCACGTCACCGGCGGCGAAGACGTCCGGGTCCGAGGTCCGCAGCGAGGCGTCCACCGCGATGCCGCCCCCGTGCTCGCGGTCGACCAGGGCGAGCCCGGAGGTCTCGGCGAGCGCCGTGCGCGGCGCGGCGCCGATCGCGGCGAGCACCGCGTGCGCCGGGTGCTCCTCGCCGTCGTCGGTGTGGGCGGCGAGCACCATGCCGTCGCGGCCGCTGATCTCGGTGAGGCGGCCGCCGAAGTGGAAGCGGACGCCGTGCTCGGCGTGCAGGTCGGCGAAGACCCGGCCCAGCTCCGGGCCGAGCACCCCGTGCAGGGGGGTCGCCTCCGGTTCCACGATGGTGACCTCGGCGCCGTAGCCGCGGGCGGCGGCCGCGACCTCCAGGCCGATCCAGCCCGCCCCGGCGATCAGGAGGTGGCCGTTCTCCCGGCCCAGGGTGGCCAGCACCCCGCGCAGCCGCTCCGCGTGGGCGAGGCGGCGCAGGTGGTAGACCCCGGCCAGATCGGTGCCCGGGATGTCGAGGCGGCGCGGCTCGGAGCCGGTGGCCAGCAGCAGCCGGTCGTAGTGCACCACGGTGCCGTCGCCGAGGACGACCTTCTTGGCGTCCCGGTCCAGCTGGACGGCGGGCTGGCCGAGGTGGAGTTCGACGTCCGCACGGGCGTACCAGGCCGCCTCGTGCACGAAGACGCTCTCGCGCTCCTCCTTGCCCGCGAGGTACCCCTTCGAGAGGGGCGGCCGTTCATAGGGGTGGTCGCGCTCGTCACCGATCAGGATGACCCTGCCGGTGAACCCTTCTGACCTCAGCGTCTCAGCCGCTTTCGCTCCGGCCAGCCCTCCGCCGACGATGACAAACGTCCGGTGTGCGTCGACCACCTGATGCCTCCTCATAACCTCTCCGCCACATGCGACCACATGCGAGCGTCCCGCACTGAGCCTGCCGCGTGAAGGGGGAGTGGCCCGATCGGCTCACCTCCCGGCGCGTCGCGGGCGCAGCGCGATGCGGGAGTGCAAGGAGCGGGCCGCGGCGTCCGTGAGGCAGGCGATCTGGTCGATGACCGCGCGTTTGCGGGCCTTGTCGTCCGGCGCGGCGTCGAAGATCGCCCGGAACTGGGGGTCCAGTCCCTCGGGCGCGCGGGCACTGAGCGCCTCGGCGAGTTCGGCCAGGACGATGCGCTGGTCCGCCCGCAGGCGCTCCTGTTCGTCGCGCTGCATCACGTACAGGTCGGCGACCGCCTTCAGGACGGCGCACTCGTAGCGCGCCTCGCGGGGGACCACCAGTTCGGCGGCGTACCGGGTGAGCCGGCCGGTGCCGTAGGCGGCGCGGGTGGCGCCTTCGGCGGCCAGGCAGAAGCGGCCGATCAGCTGGCTGGTGGCGTCCTTGAGCCGGGCCTGGGCGACCGCCGAGCCGTCGTAGCCGTGCGGCCACCACTCCTGTTCCATCAAACGGTCGAGGGCCGCGCGCAGTTCCTCGGGATCGGTGTCCGCGGGGACGTAGCGCCCGATGGCGACCCGCCAGATCTCGTCCCGCTCGGGCTCGGCGAAGAGCAGGTTGGGGTCGAGGTGGCCCGCGTGCAGGCCGTCCTCGAAGTCGTGGACGGAGTAGGCCACGTCGTCGGCCCAGTCCATGACCTGGGCCTCGAAGCACTTGCGGTCGGCCGGCGCGCCGCGCCGCAGCCACTCGAAGACCGGCAGGTCGTCCTCGTAGGCGCCGAACTTCACCGAGCCGGGGTCGGTGGGGTGGTCGCCGCGGGCCCACGGGTACTTGGTGGCGGCGTCGAGGCAGGCCCGGGTGAGGTTCAGGCCGACGCTGACCAGTTCGCCCGTGTCCGGATGCGGGGCGAACCGCTTGGGCTCCAGCCGGGTCAGCAGGCGCAGGGACTGCGCGTTGCCCTCGAAGCCGCCGCAGTCCTTGGCGAACTCGTTGAGCGCTTCCTCGCCGTTGTGCCCGAAGGGCGGGTGGCCCATGTCGTGCGAGAGGCAGGCGGCTTCGACGAGGTCGGGGTCGCAGCCCAGCGCCCAGCCGAGCTCCCGACCGACCTGGGCGCATTCCAGGGAGTGCGTGAGGCGGGTGCGGGGGCTGGCGTCCCAGTCGTAGGAACGGGTGCCGGGGGTGACCACCTGGGTCTTCCCGGCGAGGCGGCGCAGCGCGGCGGAGTGCAGCACGCGGGCCCGGTCGCGCTGGAAGGCCGTACGGCCCGGGCGTTTGTCGGGCTCGGCGGCCCAGCGCTCGATCGCGGCGGGATCGTACGAGACGGGTGAGGGGACGGGGGTGGTGCCTTCCATGCCTTCCATGCTCAGACGTTAACCGGAGACACCGACAATCGGAGCAATCCGAACGAACCCGGTCCCGCGGTGGTGCTGCGGCGACCCCGTGGTGGTCCTACGCGGTGGCCAGTTCTCGCGGGTCCGGGCGGCCGGAGCGGTGGTCGGCGGCGGTGCGCGCGCGGTCCGCGAGCCGCCCGGCCAGGGCCTCGTCGTAGCGCCGCAGGACGAGCCGGGCGAGCGCCGGGTGGGCGCCCAGCGGGTCGGCGGCCGGGCCGGGGGCGGCCGCCGCGCACTGGGCGGCGAAGCGGCCCGGCGCGGCGAAGTACGAGGCCACGGCGGCCCGGTGGTGGCCGCGGGCGGCGAGGGCGCGCAGCGCCTCGGGCACGCTCGGCGCGGCGGCGGAGGCGTGGGCGGCGATGACGGGGACCCCGCCGAGGCGCTCGGAGAGCAGCGCGGCGGCGGCCCGGGTGTCGGCGGCCGAGTCCGGGTCGCGGGATCCGGCGGCGGCCAGGACGGCGGCGGTGCCCGGGGTCCAGCCCGCTTCGAGCAGCCGGTCGCGCAGCACTTCGACGAGCAGCGGGTGCGGACCGAGCGGGGCGGCGACGCGCACGTGCAGGTGGGGGGCGCGGGCGGCGGCCGCCGGCAGGTCGTGCTTGACGTGGTGACCGCGGCCGAGGAGCAGCGGTACGAGCACCGCCGCGCCGGGGTCGAGGGCGTCGAGCACGGTGTCCAGCAGGGGTTCGTTCAGTTCGATGTGGCCGAGCCGGACCCGCAGTCGCGGGCGGAGGTCGCGGACGCGGTCGAGCAGGGCCGAGACGGTGTGCAGGGCGCGGGGGTCGCGGCTGCCGTGGGCCACGGCGACGAGGGTGGGCTGCATGGGTGGGCTCCGTGGGGCCGGGCCCGCGGCGGTCGCACGCCGCGGAGCTGGGTGCCGAGCTGGGCCGTGATCCGGGTCAGCAGATCCGTGGTGGAGGCGGGGGGAAACGATTCGGGAGGGTGCGCGGGCTCCGTCATGGACCGATCCTGACGGGTGCAGGTTGCCGGGTCGTTGCGTCGGAGTGACGGACGTTTTCCAGGTGCTCACCCGCTCATTCGTACGAGTGAAAGGCGTGGTGGGCGGAACTGGGGTGCCGGTCCGGTTCGTCAACCTGTGCGAATGGTGTGGATCGCAGGGAGCGGCCCGCAGGGAGCAGATGGCACGGAGAGGGCACGGGGGGATCGGTCATGGGGTTCAAGGCGAGGTTCGGTTCGGGGTCGGGGTCGGGGTCGGGTTCGGGTTCGGGGTCCGGGGCGGGTGCCGGGTCGGGTGCCGGATCGGGATGGGGCGCGGTGCGGACGCGGCGCAGGGTGGTCCAGGGGGTGATGCTCGGGTGCGTGCTGGCGCTGTTGCCCTCGGCGTGGACCCACGCGGTGGCGGGGGACCGGCTGCGCACGACGGCGGACGCGCCCGCCGCCGAGGTGGCCGTGGTCTTCGGGGCGGGCCTGTGGGACGGGCAGCCGACGCCCTACCTGGCGAACCGGCTGGACGCGGCCGCCGCGCTGTACCGGGCGGGCCGGGTCAAGGTGGTGCTGGTGACGGGGGACAACAGCCGCAGCGACTATGACGAGCCGGACGCGATGCGCGCCTACCTCACGCGGCACGGGGTGCCGGACGGGCGGATCGTGAGCGATTTCGCGGGCTTCGACACCTGGGACTCCTGCGTGCGGACCCGGGAGATCTTCGGGGTGCACCGGGCCGTGTTGATCAGCCAGGGCTTCCACATACGCCGGGCGGTGGCGCTCTGCGAGTCGGCGGGCGTCGAGTCCTACGGGGTGGGGGTCGACCAGGCGCACGACGCGACCTGGTACTACGGCGGCGTCCGCGAGGTGTTCGCCTCGGGCAAGGCGGCGCTGGACGCCGTGTTCAAGCCGCAGCCGCACTTCCTGGGACCCAAGGAGGAGGGGGTGTCGCGGGCCCTGACCGCTCTGGCAGACTGACGCCGCTCGGCAGTTATGCCGATTAGTCATATCCCTATCTGTAAGAGGTGTGGAACCGTGGCTGTTGTGGATCTGAGCGGCAAGGTCGTCGTCATCACCGGTGGGGCCCGCGGGCTGGGCGCCGCGGCGGCGCGGGCCGTGGTGGACGGCGGCGGCCGGGTGGTGATCACCGACGTGCTGGAGGCCGAGGGCGCCGCCACGGCGGAGGAGCTGGGCGAGGCGGCGCGGTTCGTGCGGCACGACGTGACCAGCGAGAGCGACTGGCGGGACGCGCTGGACCACGCGCTCACCGAGTTCGGCCGGATCGACGGGCTCGTCAACAACGCGGGGATATCCACCGGCCAGTTCCTGGAACACGAGAGCGTCGAGCACTTCCGTCAGGTCGTCGAGATCAACCTGGTCGGCGTCTTCATCGGCATCAAGACCGCGATCCCGCTGCTCCGGGCCCAGGGCGGCGGCTCCATCGTCAACATCTCCTCGGCCGCGGGCCTCACCGGCCTCGCGCTCACCGCCGGGTACGGCGCTTCCAAGTGGGGGGTGCGCGGCCTGTCGAAGATCGGCGCGGTCGAGCTGGCCGAGGCGAAGATCCGGGTGAACTCCGTCCACCCCGGCATGACGCTCACCCCGATGACCGCCCCCGTCGGCATCGAAGCGGGCGAGGGCAACTACCCCGGCACCCCGATGGGCCGGGTCGGCGCCCCCGAGGAGATAGCCGCGGCCATCGCCTTCCTGCTCTCCGACGCCGCCGGCTACATGACCGGAGCCGAGCTGGCCGTGGACGGCGGATGGACGGCCGGGCTCACCGTCCGCTACCTCACCGGGCAGTGACCGGGCTGCGCTGATCGGGCCGTGGTGACCGGGCTGCGGTGCGCGGGCCGTGGTGATCGGGCCGCCTCACCGGGCGGTGGGGCGGGCGCTGAGGTCGACGTACCCGACGCGTAACGGGGAGCGGCGGCCCGCGTAACAGCCCGCCCGCAAGGTGGGCCCATGCACCCTCGGGAACCCGCCACCGCCACGCACTGTCCGTACTGCGCCCTGCAGTGCGGCATGAACCTCCGCCCCGGGCCGGGCGCGGAGGGCGAGGGCGCCACCGTGACGGTGGAGGAACGGGCGGACTTCCCCGTCAACCGGGGCGCGCTGTGCGGCAAGGGCCGCACCGCCCCCGCCGTGCTCTCCTCCCGGGTGCGCCTGACCCAGCCGCTCATCCGCACCCATGCCGGGCAGCTGGAACCGGCCACCTGGGAGGAGGCCCTCGACGCCGTCGCCGAGGGCCTGGCCCGCACGGGGCGTACGCACGGGCCGGACGCGGTCGGCGTGTTCGGCGGCGGCGGGCTCACCAACGAAAAGGCCTACGCGCTCGGCAAGTTCGCCCGGGTCGCCCTGGGCACCTCGCAGATCGACTACAACGGCCGCTTCTGCATGTCCTCGGCCGCCGCCGCCCACCAGCGCGCCTTCGGCCTCGACCGGGGTCTCCCCTTCCCCCTGGAGGACATCCCGCGCACCGGCTGCGTGATCCTGGTCGGTTCCAACCTCGCCGAGACCATGCCGCCCGCCCTGCGCTACCTCACCGAGCTGAAGGAGAACGGCGGCACGCTGATCGTCATCGACCCGCGGCGCACCCGCACCGCCGAACAGGCCGACCTGCACCTCGCCCCGCGCCCCGGCACCGACCTCGCGCTCGCCCTCGGCCTGCTGCACCTGGTCGTCGCGGAAGGGCGCACCGACGACGCCTTCATCGCCGCCCGCACCACCGGCTGGTCCGAAGCCCGGGCCGGTGCCATGGCCCACTGGCCGGAGCTGGTGGAGCGCCTCACCGGGGTGCCGGTGCCCCGGCTGCGCGAGGCGGTCCGGATGTTCTGCGCGCCGGAAACCGCCATGGTGCTCACCGCGCGCGGCCCCGAGCAGCAGTCCAAGGGCACCGACACCGTCGGCGCGTGGATCAACCTGTGCCTGGCGACGGGCCGCGCGGGGCGCCCGTACTCCGGCTACGGCTGCCTCACCGGCCAGGGCAACGGCCAGGGCGGCCGGGAACACGGCCAGAAGGCCGACCAGCTCCCCGGCTACCGCAAGCTCACCGATCCCGCCGCCCGCGCGCACGTCGCCGGGGTGTGGGGCGTGGACCCGGACAGCCTGCCCGGGCCCGGGCGCAGCGCGTACGAGCTCCTCGACGCGCTCGGCACCGACGTCCGGGCCCTGCTCCTCATGGGCTCGAACCCGGTGGTCTCCGCCCCGCGCGCCGCCCACATAGAGGAACGCGTGCGCGCCCTGGACTTCCTGGCCGTCGCCGACGTGGTGCTGTCGGAGACGGCGGCCCTGGCGGACGTGGTCCTGCCGGTCACCCAGTGGGCCGAGGAGAGCGGCACCACCACGAACCTGGAGGGCCGCGTCCTGCTGCGCCGCCAGGCCCTCACCCCGCCACCGGGGGTCCGCAGCGACCTTCACGTCCTGCACGGACTCGCCGGTCGACTCGGGGTGGAGAAGGGGTTCCCCACGGACCCCGAGGAGGTCTTCGAGGAGCTGCGCCGCGCCTCCTCCGGCGGCCCGGCGGACTACGCGGGCATCTCCTACGCCCGCATCGAGGCGGAACAGGGCGTCTTCTGGCCCTGCCCCGCCACCCCGGAACCGGACGCCGGGACCACCGCCACCGCCAACGCCGCCGACACCCCCACCGCGCCGCATCCCGGGACGCCGCGGCTCTTCCTCGACCGCTTCGCCACGGACGACGGGCGGGCGCGGTTCGTCGCCGTCTCGCACCGGGACGCCGCCGAGGTGCCGGACGAGGAGTACCCGGTCCTGCTCACCACCGGGCGGGTGGTGGCCCAGTACCAGTCGGGCGCCCAGACCCGGCGGGTCGCCGAGCTGAACGAGGCCGCCCCCGGGCCCTTCGTCGAACTCCACCCGCGGCTCGCGGCCCGCGTCGGCGCGCAGGAGGGCCGTCCGCTGGCCGTGGTCTCCCGGCGCGGCCGGGTGGTCGCCCCGGCCCGCATCACCGACGCCATCCGCGCGGACACCGTCTTCATGCCCTTCCACTGGCCGGGCGAGGGACGGGCCAACACCCTCACCAACGACGCCCTGGACCCCGTCTCCCGGATGCCGGAGTTCAAGGTCTGCGCGGTCCGCGTCGAAGCCCTCACCGACCCGCCGGCCGCGCGGACGGGTTGAGCCCCTACCGGGCCGCGCCCTGCGCGAACACCGGTGCCAGGAGGGCGAGCAGGCGCCGGGCGTGCCCCTGCGCGCTGGCGTCGGGTCCGGCGGTGAGCGCGGGGTACTCCGCGCGGAACTCGGCCCAGTCCGCCTCCGCGAGCCCCGCGAAGGCCTCCGCGGTGACGGGCAGCAGGACGCCCCCGGCCCCTTCCCACTCCCCGGACCGGCGGAGGACGTCCTCCAGCAGCGCGTGCGGCAGGGAGCAGTGCTCGGCCAGCAGCGTCGCGTCGTAGAGGTCCTTGCCCTGCGGGTACAGGTCGCAGGCCAGCCACATCAGCTTCCAGGCCAGCGAGAGTTCCTTGGTGGCCCCGAGCAGCCGCACCCCGGCGACCCGCACCGGTTCGGGTACGACCGGCAGCGCCTCGTTGAAGACGAAGTCCAACTGGACCTGCCCGCCGGGCAGGCCGGGCGCGGACCAGGGCAGCACCAGGCGGCGGCCCGGGACGCGTTCGTAGGTCCAGATGTACTCCGAGACGGCGTCGGAGGCCGCGATCACCGGTGCGCCGCCCGCTTCCCGCGCCAACTCCTCGGCCGCCGCCGCGACGGCGTCGAGCATCCGGTCCGTCCGCTCCTCCTCGATCTGCCAGTCGACCGGGACGACGACGAAGTCGAGGTCGTGCGGCTCCCGCGCGGCCGGGCCGAACCACTGCTTCATCAGCATGCTGCCGCGCAGGACGAGCGAGTCCGCCCACCCGCTGGCGCCGACGGCCCGCAGCGCGATCTCCATCGCGGCGCGCCGGGTCCCCTGCCAGGCCTCGTGCGCCGCGGGGTCGGAGATCCGCGGGTCGAGCGGGCGGAAGGCGCTCGCGAAGTGCTTGAGCGCCGGGTCGAAGCCCAGGCCGCGCTCGCTCCTGCTCCCGCCGGCGCCGATGCCCGCGTCGGCGCCTGCGTCGGTGCCGGTGCCGGTGCCGGTGTTCGAGCGTCCCGTCGCCAGCGTCCGGGGGTAGCTGTCCGCCCGTCGCCACCGCTCCGACTCCGGCTCCGCCGGGTCGTCCGGCCCGCCGCGGATCGACGGCTTCCACTCGGTACCGCTCATCGCGCGTCCCCTTCCTCGATCCACCCGTCGTCCACCGACAGGTCGCTGTCGTACAGCACGAACTCCCGCTCCCGCGCGCGGATCTCGTACCCCGCCCCGACCAGTTCGGCGGCCAGCGCGTCGCAGGCCGCCGCGGCCGCCCGCCGCGAGCCGCGCCACCGCTGGGTCACGAACCGCTCGTGGTGCTCCGCGTCGACCAGCAACTGCCGCGCGTTCCACGACAGGTGGGCCCCGTGCGGGACGACCAGCGCCTCCAGGGCCGGGCGGTCGAAGCCGGTCGGCAGGCGCAGCTTGAGGTGGTGCTCGAAGTACCCGCCCCCCGGGCCCGGGAGGTCGGTGGTCCAGGGCACCGTCTCCACCTTCACCCGCACCGGGTCGAAGCCGGCCGCCCGCAGCGCGGGCAGCAGGGTCCGGTGGCCCGTGCGGTCGGGCAGGGTCAGCATCGGCTGCGACACCATCCGGCCCCGGGCCAGGACGATGTGGGTCACCTTCAACCGCCGCTCGCCGGACCAGGTTTCGAGGCGGGCCAGGGTCGCCGGATCCGGGCAGCGCACCGTCACGTGGGTCTCGTACGAGGACATGGCGTCGATCATCTCGGACATGCGTCCGATCCGCATCGGGGTTCTCGTCGGGGGGTAACCATCCGGTCACGCACCGGACTCAGAAAGTGTCCGCACGCCCCTCGTGGCAGCGATGTGTCGTACCCCACACTGAGTTGCGGTGCCTGAGTCCTCGGAGCCCTGGAGGTCGCCCCCGTGCAGACCCAGACCCTGTCCGTGACCGAACCCGCGGCGGCGCCGGAAGCCGCAGGCGCCGCGGAAGAGCCCGAGCCCGAGGTCGAGGCCGTGGACGAAGAGCCCGAGGCGCCGGAGCTGATCGACCTGGTGCCGACGCAGCGCAGGCGCAACGACAGCAGCGCCGGAAGCGGGCCGTCCGCCGACCTGTTCCGGCAGTACCTGCGCGAGATAGGCAGGATCCAACTGCTCACGGCGGAGGAGGAGGTCGAACTCGCCCGGGCCGTGGAGGCGGGGCTGTTCGCCGAGGAGAAGCTGGGCACCGCGACCGGCCTCGACACCCGCCTCGTCCTGGACCTCGACAAACTCGTCGTCATGGGCCGGATGGCCAAGCGCCGCCTGATCGAGGCGAACCTGCGGCTGGTCGTCTCCGTCGCGAAGCGGTACGTGGGCCGCGGGCTCACCATGCTCGACCTCGTGCAGGAGGGGAACCTCGGGCTCATCCGGGCCGTTGAGAAGTTCGACTACGCCCGCGGGTACAAGTTCTCCACCTACGCCACCTGGTGGATCCGCCAAGCCATGTCCCGCGCGCTGGCCGACCAGGCCCGCACCATCCGCGTGCCCGTCCACGTGGTGGAGCTGATCAACCGGGTCGTCCGCGTGCAGCGCCGCATGCTGCAGGAGCGCGGGTACGAGCCCACGGCCGAAGAGGTCGCCGTCCACCTGGAGCTGACGCCCGAGCGGGTCCTGGAGGTGCTGCGGCTCGCCCAGGAGCCGGTCTCGCTGCACGCCCCCGTGGGCGAGGAGGACGACGTGGCCCTCGGCGACCTGATCGAGGACGGGGACGCCGCCTCGCCCGTGGAGTCCGCCGCGTTCTTCCTGCTGCGCGAACACCTGGAGGCCGTGCTCTCCACCCTCGGCGAGCGCGAGCGCAAGGTGGTCCAGCTGCGGTACGGGCTCGCCGACGGCCGCCCCCGGACCCTGGAGGAGATCGGGCGGATCTTCGGCGTGACCCGCGAGCGGATCCGCCAGATCGAGTCCAAGACCCTCAACAAGCTGCGCGACCACGCCTTCGCCGACCAGCTGCGCGGCTACCTGGACTGACGCGGCGACGCCCGGGACGGACGGAGGGGGCGCCCCGAAGGACGCCCCCTGGCCCACCGCACCCCGCGCCGGTCCGGCGCGCCGGGTCAGTCGACCTCGGCCACCGCCTGCGCGAACTGCGCCGCGTACAGGCGCGCGTACGCACCCTCCGCCGCCAGCAGCTCCTCGTGCGTGCCCTGTTCCACGATCGAACCGTTCTCCATCACGAGGATCACGTCGGCGTCGCGGATCGTGGAGAGCCGGTGCGCGATCACGAAGGACGTGCGACCGGCCGCAAGCCGGGCCATCGCCTTCTGGATCAGCACCTCCGTACGCGTGTCGACCGAGCTGGTCGCCTCGTCCAGCACCAGGATCACCGGATCCGACAGGAACGCCCGCGCGATCGTGATCAGCTGCTTCTCGCCCGCGCTGACGCCCGCGCCCTCGTCGTCCAGCACGGTGTCGTAGCCGTCCGGCAGGGTGCGGATGAAGCGGTCGGCGTGCGCGGCGCGCGCGGCCTCCTCGATCTCCGCGCGCGTCACCTCGCGGGCGGAGGAGGCGCCGTAGGCGATGTTCTCGGCGATGGTGCCGCCGAAGAGCCAGGTGTCCTGGAGCACCATGCCGATGCCGGAGCGCAGCTGCTCGCGGCTCATCTTCGCGATGTCCACCCCGTCGAGGGCGATCCGGCCGCCCGTGACCTCGTAGAACCGCATCAGCAGATTGACCAGCGTGGTCTTGCCCGCACCCGTGGGGCCGACGATCGCGACCGTGTGCCCCGGCTCGACGGACAGCGACAGGTTCTCGATGAGCGGCTTGTCCGGGTCGTAGCGGAAGGAGACCTTCTCCAGCGAGACCGCCCCGCGGACCTCCTCCGGAAGGTCCTGGACCACCGTGTCGGCCTCCTGCTCCTCGGCGTCGAGCAGCTCGTAGACCCGCTCCGCCGAGGCCACGCCCGACTGCACCAGGTTCGCCATCGACGCGAGCTGCGTCAGCGGCATCGAGAACTGGCGCGAGTACTGGATGAAGGCCTGCACGTCACCGATCGACAGGTTGCCCGAGGCGACCCGGAGCCCGCCGACGACCGCGACCAGCACGTAGTTGATGTTCGAGACGAAGAACATCACGGGCTGCATGATCCCGCTGACGAACTGCGCCTTGAAGGAGGCCCGGTACAGCGCCTCGTTCTGCTCGGCGAAGGTGGCCGCGGACTCCTGCTGGCGCCCGAAGACCTTCACCAGCGTGTGCCCCGAGTACATCTCCTCGATGTGCGCGTTGAGCGTGCCGGTGACCTTCCACTGCGCCACGAACTGCGGCTGCGACTTCTTGCCGATCTTCGCCGCGATGAAGATCGCCATCGGCACCGTCACCAGCGCGACCAGCGCCAGCAGCGGTGATATCCAGAACATCATCGCCAGCACGCCGACGATGGTCAGCAGCGAGTTCAGCAGCTGCCCCATCGTCTGCTGGAGCGTCTGACCGATGTTGTCGATGTCGTTCGTGGCCCGGCTGAGCACCTCGCCGCGCTTCTGCCGGTCGAAGTACGCCAGCGGCAGCCGCGAGAGCTTGTCCTGCAGCTCCTCGCGCATCCGGTACAGGGTGCCGTTCATCACGCGGTTCGCCAGCCGGGTCGCGACCAGCATCAGCAGACCGGCCGCCGTGAAGGCGGCCAGCGCCCAGAGCGCGACCGTGCCGACGCCGCCGAAGTCGATGCCCTGACCCGGCGTGAAGTCGGTCCCGGACAGCATGTCCGCCATGCCGCCCTCACCCTTGGCGCGCAGCCCCTCCAGGGCCTGCTCCTTGGTGATGCCGCGCGGCATGTTCCGGCCCACGAGCCCGGCGAACACCAGGTCGGTCGCCTTGCCGAGGATCTTCGGCCCGATCACCGAGCAGGCGACGCTGCCGATGACCGCGATCACCATGCCCCACAGCGGGGCCCGGTCCTTCGTCAGCTGCGCCAGCAGCCGCTTGCCGGAGTTCTTGAAGTCCAGGGACCGCGTCGTCGGCGGTCCCATCATCATCCGTCCACCGGGCCCGCTCATGCGGCCTCCGCCTCCGTCAGCTGGGAGAGCACGATCTCCCGGTAGGTCTCGTTGCCGGCCATCAGTTCGTGGTGGCGCCCCTCGCCCACCACCCGGCCCTCGTCCAGCACGATGATCCGGTCCGCGTCGCGGATCGTGGACACGCGCTGGGCGACGATGACGACGGTCGCGTCCTCGGTCTCACGGGCGAGCGCCGCGCGCAGCGCCGCGTCCGTCGCGTAGTCCAGGGCCGAGAAGGAGTCGTCGAAGAGGTAGATCTCGGGGCGCTGCACCAGCGTGCGGGCGATCGCCAACCGCTGGCGCTGGCCGCCGGAGACGTTCGTTCCGCCCTGGGTGATGGGAGCCTCCAGGCCGCCCTCCAGCTCGGACACGAACCCCTTGGCCTGCGCCACTTCCAGGGCCTGCCACAGCTCCTCGTCGCTCGCCCCGGGGCGCCCGTAGCGCAGGTTGGAGGCGACGGTTCCGGAGAAGAGGTACGGCTTCTGCGGCACCATGCCGACCGTCTTGGCCAGCAGCGCCGGATCGAGGCTCCGGACGTCCTCGCCGTCGACCAGCACCTCGCCGCCCGTCACGTCGAACAGTCGCGGTACGAGCCCCAGCAGCGTGGACTTGCCGCTGCCCGTGGACCCGATCACCGCGGTCGTCTCGCCGGGCCGCGCCACGAGGTCCACCCCGCGCAGCACGGACGCCTCGGCGCCCGGGTAGCGGAAGTCGGCTCCGCGCAGCTCCAACTGCCCGTGCCGGGCCAGCTCGCGCACCGGGTCGGCCGGCGGCGTCACGCTGGTCTCGGTGTCCAGGACCTCCTGGACGCGCTCCGCGCAGACCTCGGCGCGCGGCACCATCATGAACATGAAGGTGGCCATCATCACGGACATGACGATCTGCATCAGGTAGGCGAGGAAGGCGGTCAGCTGACCGATCTCCATCCCGCCGCTGTCGATGCGCATCGCGCCGAACCAGATCACGGCCACGCTGGAGATGTTCACGACGAGGATGACCGTCGGGAACATCAGCGCGAGCAGCTTGCCCGACGCCAGGGAGACCGCGGTCAGGTCGGCGTTGGCCTGCCGGAAGCGGCCCTTCTCGTAGTCGTCGCGGACGAAGGCGCGGATCACCCGGTTGCCGGTGATCTGCTCGCGCAGCACCCGGTTCACCGTGTCCAGCCGCGTCTGCATGAGGCGGAAGAGCGGACGCGTCTTCCAGACGATCGCGCCCACCGCGACGCCGAGCACCGGCACGACCGCCGCCAGCACGCTCGACAGCTTCAGGTCCAGGGACAGGGCCATCCCGATGCCGCCGACGCACATGATCGGCGCCGAGACCATCAGGGTGAAGGACATCAGGACCAGCATCTGGATCTGCTGGACGTCATTGGTCGTACGGGTGATCAGCGAGGGCGCACCGAAGTGGCCCAGTTCCCGTGCGGAGAAGCTCTGCACCCGGTCGAAGACCGCGCCGCGGATGTCGCGGCCGACGGCGGCCGCGGTGCGGGCACCGAAGTACACCGCGCCGACGTTGCACACCAGCTGCACGAGCGACACACCGAGCATCAGTGCGCCGAAGGACAGGATGTAGCCGGTGTCGCCGTTGACGACACCGTTGTCGATGATGTCCGCGTTGAGCGTGGGGAGGTACAGGCTGGCGCTGGTCTGCAGCAGCTGGAGCAGGACCAACAAGGCGATGGGTTTCCGGTACGGACCCAAATGGGTCCGCAGAAGTCGTATGAGCACGCGCAGGCTCCGGTCGGCAAGATCGAGGGGGTTCACTCCATCTTCGGCCAACCGGGGACGTGATCCCCACCCTTTTTCGCAAAGCCGGGTCAAAAGGAGTACGCCGGGGCCGCGGGCCCTACGCCGCCCCTCAGGCCTGGAAGGCTCCGGGGTGGATCTGCTCGCGCGTCGCGACGTACTGCTGGCGCACGGCCTGCCACACCGCGAGGTCCTCGCCCGGTTCGAAGACCTGCCCCGCGGGGGCGGGCCACACCGGCGGGGTGTGCGGGGCCAGCGTGCCCTGCGCCACACCGAGCGCCCACGCCGCCTGGCGCGCCGCACCCAGCGCCGCGTAGTCCGCGGGCTGCGGTACGACGACCTGCGTGCCGAACAGTCCCGGCGCGGCCGCCTGCACCGCGGGCAGTTCGGCCGCCGCGCCCAGCAGGAAGACCCGACGGATCTCCACGCCCCGCGTGCGCAGCACGTCGAGGGCGTCCACCAGGCCGCACAGCATGCCCTCGAAGGCCGCCCGCGCCAGGTGCTCCGGCTTCATCGAGTCGCGGCGCAGCCCCGACAGGGTCCCGGCGGCGTGCGGCAGGTTCGGGGTCCGCTCGCCCTCCAGGTACGGCAGGAGCACGAGTCCGTGCGCGCCCGGCGTCGACTTCAGGGCCAGCTCGGACAGCTCTTCCAGGTCGGTGCCCAGCATCTCGGCGGTGCCGCGCAGGGCCCGTACCGCGTTGGAGGTGTTCACCACCGGCAGGTGCATCCCGGCGGCGTCGGCGAGCGAGGTGATCAGGCCGTCCGGCTCGGACAGCGCCTCGTGGTGCACGGCCATCACGGAACCGGACGCGCCCAGGGAGACCACCGCGTCGCCCGGGCCGAGCCCGAGGCCGAGGGCGGCGGCCATGGTCTCGCCCGTACCGGCGGAGATCAGCAGGCCCTCGGGGGTGGTGCCCGCGGCGTCGGACGGGCCGAGCACCTCGGGCAGCATCGCCCGGTGACCGAGCGCCAGCTCGACGAGGTCCGGGCGGTAGGAACCGGTGGCCGTCGACCACCAGCCGGTGCCGGAGGCGCCGCCGCGGTCGGTGGTGCGCCGCGCCGGGCGGCCCAGCAACTGCCAGACGAGCCAGTCGTGCGGGGACATCAGGAGCGCGACGCGCCGCGCCGCCTCGGGCTCGGTGCGCGCCAGCCAGGCCAGTTTGGCGATCGGCTGCGCGGCGTGCGGGACGGATCCGACGGCTTCCGCCCAGACCCGGCGCCCGCCGTGGCCCTCGGTGGCGAGCGCCTCGATGAGATCGGCGGCGGCGACCTGGCCGCGCTTGTCGTTGCCGACGAGGGCCGGACGTACGAGCGCGCCCTTGTTGTCCAGCGCGAGCAGCCCGTGCTGCTGCGCGGAGACGCCGATGGCCTGGACCCCTTCGAGCAGCCCGCCGCCCGCGGCCTCGCCGAGCGAGAGCAGCCAGGCCTGGGGGTCGGTCTCGTGGGGGTTCGCGCCGTCGGGTTCGGCCCCGCCGTGCTGCGGATGGGGTGCGTACCCCTGGCGCAGCACGGCGCCCGTGTCGGTGTCGCAGACGACGATGCGAGTGAAGGTGGAAGAGCTGTCCAGCCCGGCGACTATCCCCATGGGCTGAATTCTGCCGCACCGCCGGACGGTCGTGTCCGGCGCGGTCCGGTGGGCCCCGCTCCGCTTCGGCCGCGGCGGTCCCCGTCAGGTGTTGCTGGTGCCCCACTCGTCGTCGGCGCCGGAGCCCCGGCCGCGCAGCCCCCGCACCCGGTCGGCCAGCGCGTCGGGCACGGCGCCCCCGACCTTGTCGCTCACCGCGGCGAACGCCTTGCCCGCGAACTGCCGGCCGCTCTGCCCGGCGGTCTCGGCCGCGTTGCGCACGGCGGGGTTCTGGGCGAGCTCCCGCGCCGACTTCTTGAGCTGCTCGTAACGCTCGCGCCCGGCCCGGGTGCCCAGCACGTAGCCGAGGGCCAGTCCCGCGACGAACGTGACCTTGTACCGCATGTCTGCCGCCCTTCGAAGTGTCGGTGCCCGGCCCGCCCGGCCCTGCGCGATACCGATTGGCGGAGCACCCCCCTGCTTGCGCTAATCTATGTCTCGCAACGAACGAGCGCCCCTCGGCAACACCGATGGTCGGCTGTTTGGCGCACGCAGCAATCCCCTGTAGCTCAATTGGCAGAGCAGCCGACTGTTAATCGGCAGGTTACTGGTTCGAGTCCAGTCGGGGGAGCGCGATCCCCTGTAGCTCAATTGGCAGAGCAGCCGACTGTTAATCGGCAGGTTACTGGTTCGAGTCCAGTCGGGGGAGCGATCAAGAAGAGGACCCGGTGGGTCCTCTTCTTTTTTGTCCCGATCGGGAACCGGGCAGCCCTCGGCGCGGTCTCTCTGAGCAGGCGAAGCCGATCATGCGAGGCATCCGAGGCAGGAGATCGTATGAGCGGCTATGCTGCGGCAGACGGCGCGTACAAATGTGCGCGACGCGCCGTGAGGGGCGGTAGCTCAGCCGGTTAGAGCAGCGGACTCATAATCCGTCGGCCGTGGGTTCGAGTCCCACCCGCCCCACTGCGAGCCGCAGGTCAGAAGAAACGTTCTGACCTGCTCAAGCGTTTTCCGTGCGGCCATGGAGCCGCGGTGCGCACCCCGAGGCGCCGTCGCGGCGGGACGGGTTCAGGTCGGCTTCGGGGCGGGGGGCCACACGCCCGGTGCCGCCGCCGAGATCGAGGACAGCGGCGACCCCGGGTCGCGTTCGACCTCCAGGTCGCCCAGGGCCACGATGCCGACCAGTTCCCCGGACGCGGTTTCCACCGGCAGGCGTCGCAGTGCGTGCCGGCGCATGAGATCGAGGGCGCGGTCGACGCCGTCGTCGGGGCCCACGGTGACCGGGTCGTCGCTGCACACGGCCCGCACCGTCGTCTCCGTGGGGTCCCTGCCCTCCGCCAGGGCGCGCACGACGATGTCGCGGTCCGTGAGGATGCCGCGCAGGCGCCCCTCCGCGACGACGAGCACGTCCCCGATGCCCGCGTCCCGCATCACGCGCGCGGCCTCGGCCAAGGAGGTCAGCTGCTCGACGGTCACCGGATTCCCGGTCATCACCTCGTGCACTCGCCGGATCATGGATCCTCCCGCTGGCCGGAAGCCGCACCTGCACGCGGCGCCTACCCGTCCTCGCACCGGGTAAGCGTCACGGGCGTCGAAGGGTGCTGGTCAGAAGTCCTCCGTCTCGTCGGCCAGCTGGCGCAGCACGTCGTCCAGGTTCTCGCGGCGGGCGAAGGCGACGCGCTGGCGCTGGGCGCCCGAGCCGTCGCGCAGGAGTCCGGCCAGGGCCTTGGCCGCGTGGTCGAGGTCGCCCGCGGCCGCCAGTTCCGGGGCGATCAGGTCGAGCATCGCCTCCGCCAGGTCGGCCGCCGGCACCTCCGCCCCGCTGTAGGGGTCCAGGCCGAAGCCCTCCAGCCCGTCGTGGGCCGCCCGCCAGCGCGCGAGGCGCAGTACGTCCTCCCGGACCACCGGGTCGGGGCGGCCCTCGGCCAGCTCGCGCAGGGCGGTGGCGACCAGGGCGCGGGCCAGCTCGGCCTGGAGGACGGCGCCGTCGACGTCCGGGGACATGTCGGGGGCCCGGATCTCCAAGGTCGGCCAGTTCCCCGAGGGGCGCAGGTCCCAATAGACCATCTTGGTGTCGAGGGCCGCCCCGGAGCCGAGCAGGGACTGGACCGAGCGCCGGTAGTGCGCGGTCGAGCTGAAGTGCGGGGGCAGCCCGGCCGAGGGCCAGGTGGACCAGGCCATCGCGCGCCAGCTGGCGTGACCGGTGTCCCGGCCGTCCCAGAAGGGCGAGTTGGCCGCCAGCGCGATCAGCGTGGGCAGCCAGGGCCGGACCCGGTTGGCCACCGCCACCGCCGTGTCCACGTCCAGCGTGCCGACGTGGATGTGGCGACCGCAGCTGACCAGGGTCTGGGTGAGGGAGCCGTAGCGGCGGGCCTGTTCGCGCTGGCGCGGCTCGTCGTCGCTCAGGTGCAGCGGACCCGACGCGGCCATGACGGGCGAGGGGCTGGCCAGCAACCGGCAGCCGTGCGCGCGGGCCGCCTTCGCGAGGCTGCGCCGCAGCGCGGTGAGGTCCTCGCGCAGCCCGGTGGCCGAGTCGGCGATCGGCGAGGAGATCTCCACCTGGTAGCGGGTGCCCTCGGCGTGCAGGTGGGTCGGATCACCGCCGGCCGTCGCGAGGACCAGAGGGGCGGTCGGGGCCAGTCGGAACGTGCGGGCGTCGACGAGGAGGAACTCCTCCTCGACACCGATCGTCAGGGGGACCGTCCCGGTGCGCCCCAGTACCCCGGGGCCGCGGACGGTGTTGCTCGGTGTGCTCTTGCCAGGTTCGATCACTGCGCCTCCCTGGACATTCGAGTCGTTTCATCATGAGCTGAACGACAGGGGGTGAGCGCACGTCGATTCGGTCAAATGTCCGGTGATAGTGGCGAGTTAGCGGCCGGGACGCGGGTCCCGCGGGGGCCCGGAGCCCGGTGGTGACGAAGGGGAGGGAGGGGCTCCGCGACGCCGTCACCGTGGCGCCCGGGCGGCGCGTTCGGAGTGCGGCGGGAGCGCGGCGGGAGCGCGGGTCGGCACCGGGGCGGGAACGGGGTGGACCCGGTGCGCGTCCACGGGCCGGAAATCGATCGAGCGCCGCGGGGGCGGGCGGTTAGCATCCGATGTGACCCGTACGACCCCACGGACCCAGTCCGAAAACGCGGCCCCCGACGGCCCGGGCCCCGGCCCCGGTCCCGCCGCGGGCCCGAAGCGGCGCATATTCGCCGACCTCACGCCCCTGCGGACCTCCCCGGACTACCGGCGGCTGTGGGCCGGCAACACCATCTCCTGGATGGGCCAGGCGATGACCGCCCTGGCGATCTCGCTCCAGGTCTACGACATCACCCGCTCCAGCTTCTACGTCGGGCTCGTCGGGCTCTTCTCGCTGGTCCCGCTCGTGGTCTTCGGCCTCTACGGCGGCGCCGTCGCGGACACCGTCGACCGGCGCAAGCTGGGCCTCTACAGCTCCTCGGCCGCCGCCGTCCTGTCGGTGGCCCTGGCCACCGCGGCGCTGCTCGACTACCACCGGGTCTGGTTCCTCTACCTGGTGGTCGCGCTCCAGGCGGTCTGCGGGGCGCTCACCTCGCCCGCACGGTCCGCGATGATCCCCAAGCTGCTGCCGCCGGAGCAACTGCCCGCCGCGAACGCGCTGACCTCCCTGACCACCACGTTCGGCTTCACCGCGGGCCCGATGCTCGGCGGCCTGATCGTCGGCTGGTGGGGGTACCAGGCGGCGTACCTGATCGACGCCGTCGCCTTCTCCGCCGCGCTCTACGCGATGTGGCGGCTGCCCGCCATGCGCCCCGAGCGGACGGACGACGGCCGGGGGCGCGCCTCCGTCATGGACGGGCTGCGCTTCCTCGGCACCCGCCCCAACATCCGGATGACCTTCTTCTCCGACCTGTGCGCGATGGTGCTGGCCCAGCCCAAGGCGCTCTTCCCGGCCATCGCCCTGCTCTGGTACGGCGGCGACGCCAAGACCGTCGGTCTGCTGGTGGCCGCGCCCGCGATCGGCTCGCTGCTCGGCGGGCTCCTGTCCGGCTGGCAGGGCCGGATCAGGCGGCACGGTCTGGCCATCCTGCTCTCCGTGGGCGCCTGGGGCCTGGCCATCGCCGTCTTCGGGCTCACCCGCAACCTCTGGCTGGGCCTGCTCTTCCTCGGCCTCGCGGGCTGGGCCGACACCATCTCGATGGTGTTCCGCACCACGATGCTCCAGGCCGCCACCCCCGACGACATGCGCGGCCGCCTCCAGGGCGTCTTCATCGTCGTCGTCGCGGGCGGCCCGCGCCTCGGCGACTTCCTGGCCGGCTCCGTCGCCCAGCTCACCTCGCCGGGGATCGCGATCACCGGCGGCGGGCTCGCGTGCGTGCTCGGGCTCGTCCTGCTGGGACTGCGCTGGCGCGGTTTCGCCCGCTACGACGCCCGCTCGCCGCAGGCCTGACCGGGACGACCCGTCATGCCGGGACCGGTTCGCGGGTGCGGTCGCCGCCCGTGCCACCGGTGTTGACCGTGGTCGACGGCTCGAACAGCAGGATCGAGACCTCTTCCTCGGCCACCGGGCAGTGCTCCGTCCCGCGCGGTACGACGAAGAGCTCGCCGGGACCGAGCACCACCGAACTCTCGCCCGTGCCCGCACCGTCCGCGTCCCGCAGCAGGAGCGTCAGGGTCCCGCTCACCACGAGGAACAGCTCGTCCGTCTCCTCGTGGGAGTGCCAGACGAAACGGCCGAGCAGCTTGGCCACCCGGACGTCGTAGTCGTTGACGCGGGCGATCCGCCGGGGCGCCCAGTGCTCGTCGAACCCGGCCAGCTTCGCCGCGACATCGACCTTCGCCACCGTCCCCACCTTCCCCACGTCCTCGGTCCGCTCCGCGTTCCCCACCGTCGTACCGGCCGAGTCGCTCGTGCCGGTCCGCTCCGAACTGCCCTGTGTCGTCATGGGGGAAGCCTGCCCGGGCCCCGCGGGAGCCGTCTTGTACGTTGCTGACGTGAGCGTCCACGCGTGGCATCCACCGGTCCCCGGCATCGCCGAGGTGTTCCACGCCCGGTTCACCGCGCACGCCTACCCCGCGCACGTCCACGACACCTGGGCGCTGATGGTCCTCGACGGCGGCCGGGTCGACTTCGCCCTGGAGCGCGAACGGCACGGCGTCGGGGTGCCCCGGGCCGGGGCACCGGACACGGTGGTCCTGCTGCCGCCCGGGGTCGCGCACGACGGGCGGACCGTCACCGAGGCGGGCTTCCGCAAGCGGGTGCTCTACCTCGAGGCCGACGTCCTGGCGCCCGCGCTGACCGGAGCCGCCGTCGGGTCCCCGCTGCTGCGGGACGCGGCGCTGCGGGAGCGGGTGCACGGGCTGCACCTGCTGCTGGGGGAGGCGGCCTCCGCGCACGAAGGTCCCACGGCCGAGCGGCTGGAGGCGGAGTCCCGGCTCGCCTTCATCGCCCAGCGGCTGCGGGAGCGGCTGACCGGGCGGCAGCAGGCGCCGTACGCGCCCCCGGGCGCGGGGCTCGGCGTGCGGTTGCGCGAGCTCCTCGACGCGCGCCTCGTCGAGGGGATCACCCTGGCGGAGGCGACCGCGGTGCTGGGGCACGTACACCCCACGCACCTGATCCGTGTCTTCCGGCAGGCCTACGGGCTGCCCCCGCACGCCTACCTGACCGGGCGGCGGATCGAGTCCGCGCGGCGGCTGCTGCTCGCGGGGATGGCACCGGCCGAGGTGGCGGGGGCGGCGGGCTTCTACGACCAGGCCCACCTGACCCGCCACTTCCGGCGGCACGTGGGGACCACCCCGGCGCGCTTCGCCCGTTCCGGCCGCGCCGGATGAAGCGGCGGCCGCCGTCCGCCGCGGGTCAGGCGAGCCAGAGGGCGCCGCGGCGGTGCCGGGCCGGTCGGACGTCCGGGTCGCCCGCCCCGGCCGTGCGCACCGCGGCGCGCAGGTCCGTACGCAGCCGGGCGCGGGCGCGCCGTTCCTCCTGGGCGGCCCAGCGGGCCACCGAGGGGTCGCGCAGCAGCCGCGGCAGCCGGCGGGTGACGGACCGGTGGCGGACGGCCTCGGGTCGCGCGCGGCGGCCCGCCCGCTGCGCCTCGGCGCGCGAGCGGGCGCTGAAGCGCAGGTCGTAGAGGGTGACGGTGAAGGTGAGCGGCCCGTCCTGGCGGAGGGCCGCGTCCAGGGACCTGCGGTGGTGTGCGGTGCGTGACATGGGGGCTCCCGGGTCGGAGCCGCCGGGCGGTTCCCGGCGGTACCTACCGGAAGCCGCGCGGGCCGCGGCCGGGGCGCGTCACGGCTTCGGGGCGACGATGCCGCGCGCCACGCCCAGGTCCACCAGGTCCTGCGGGCGCAGGCGCAACTGGTCCGCGGTGGCCGGGGCCTGCTCCGCGGGCCGCTTGAGGATGGCCGCCGCCAGCTCCGGCGCGATGACGGAGAAGTAACTGTCCGGGGTGACCCAGGTGTTGCCGGGCGCGGCCAGCGCCAGGGCCCCGCCCGAACCGCCCTCGCCGATCAGCAGGGTGGTCACCGCCACCGTGGCCGCCGCCAGCGCGGCGAAGACGTCCGCGATGGCCGCGCCCGCCCCGGCGTGCTCGGCCGCCGCGTCGTTGGCGGCGCCCGGGGTGTCGATCAGGGTCAGCACCGGCACCCCGAGCCGGTCCGCGAGGCGGATGACGCGGGCGGCCGTCCGGTACCCGGCCGGACGGGTCGCGGTGCCGCACTGGGCGGCGTAGGCGACGGCCCGGCCCGCGCGCAGCCCGAAGCCGCAGAGCATCCCCGGGTCGGTGCCGCCCGCCCGGTCCCCGGAGAGGGGCAGCCGCAGGTCGAAGTGGGCGTCCAGGTACGCGAGCGCGTGCGGCCGCCGCGGATGACGGGCCTGGCGCACGGCGTCCCACCCGGTCGCCGGAGGCGGTACGTCCGCCAGCGCGGCCGGGGGATCGACGGGCCCGGGGTGCGGCGAGCCGAGCAGGCGCAGCCAGTCGCCGACGGTCCGGGCCAGCTCCTCGGCCGGAACGACGGCGTCCACGTGCCCGGCGGCGTACTGGGCCTCGGCGGTGTAGGCCGCCGGATCCGCGTCCGGCGGGCGCACCCGGGACCCGGCGAACCCGACCTGCGCGCCGGGCAGGGCCAGCACGACGTCCGCCCCGGCGCCGAGGGTGGCCCAGCCGCCGCCGGTCGTCGGATCGCGCAGCACGGCGATCTGCGCCAAACCGGCGGCCCGGTTGAGGACGGACTGGCGCGCCACGCGCTGGAGTTGGGTCAGCGCCAGCATGCCCTCCTGCATCCGGGAGCCACCGGTGGCGATCAGGGAGAGCAGGGGGAGGCGGTGGGCCCGGGCGTGGGCGTAGGCGGCTTCGAGGCGGTCGCCGGTGCGCTCGCCGAGGGAGCCGCCGAGGAAGCCGAACTCGAAGGAGATCAGGGCGGTTTCGCGCCCGCCGACGCGGGCCGTGCCGGTGACGACGGACTCCCGCTCGCCGGTGCGGGCGGTCGCGCGGGCCCGGGAGTCGTCGTAACCGTCCCAGCCGAGCGGTCCGTCCGGGCGGGACTCCCGCTCGGGGACCGGGAGTTCGGTGAAGCTGCCGGGGTCGGCGACGGAGTCGATGGCGGCGCGGGCCGAGAGGCGGGTCGTCACGGCGCCAGCGTACTGGGTGGTCGGACGGTCGGGCGGGGTCAGGGGAGGGGCAGGGCGATCTTGACCGCGTAGAGGGCGATCAGGCCGTAGCCGAGCCGGAAGGTCCAGGCGCGGGCGGCGTCGGAGATCCTGCTCCCGGCGAAGGAGCCCACGGCGGCGAGCAGTTGCTGCCACAGGAGGGAGGCGAGGAGCACGCCCCCGACGAAGGCGGCTCCGGCGGGGCCGGTGCCGATGCGGGCGCCCTGGGCGGTGGTGAGGGCGGCGAAGTAGAGGGCGGTGGTGGGGTTCACGGCGGTGAGGCCGACGTACCGGGTGAAGGCCCGGCGCGCGGTGGCCGCGGCGGTGGCTGTGGCGGCTGCGGTGGCGGTGGTCGTGGCCGTGGGCGCGGCCGAGGTCGGGGGAGCGGGTGCTCCGGTTCCGGCAGGGCCCGGGGGCGCGGCGCCGCGGTGGTGGCGCCGGAGGCCGTGGGCGGCGATCGTCAGGAGGATCGCGGCGGACAGCAGGCGCACCCAGGCCTCGACGGGGGCCAGGGACGCCGCGACCCACGGGCCGACCGCCGTGGCCAGGGCGGCGTAGGCGAAGTCGACCAGGGCGATGCCCGCGGCGCCGGCGACCGCCGCGCGGCGCGAGCGCATCGCCTCCTGGAGCAGGAGCACGCTCATGGCGCCCATCGGCATCGCGACGCCCAGTCCGGCGGCCGCTCCGGCGAGGGCGGGGTTCATCAGGTCCATGGGCCGAGCATCGGGCGGCCGGGGTGCGGGACGGCGGTGGATATGGGCCGCGGCTGCGACAATCGCGGTATGGACCGCCTCGACAGGGAGATCCTCGGCATCCTGCAGCAGGATGCGCGGATCTCGTTCCGCGACCTCGGCGTCCGCGTCGGGCTCAGCGCCAACGCCGCCGCCGACCGGGTGCGCCGGATGCGCCGCGACGGGGTGATCCTCGCCTTCACCACCGTCGTGGACCCGGCCGCCGACACGCGCGGCGGCCTCGTCGTCTTCATCGACGTCACGCTGCGGCCCGACACCACCAACGAGGAGTTCGAGCAGCAGGTGACCCGGCTGCCCGGGATCACCGAGGTGGTGCACGTGACGGGCGAGCACGACTACCTCGTCCGGGCCAGGGCCGCCGACCCGGCGGCCCTGGACACCCTGCTGCGCCGACTCAAGCGGGAGGCCGGGGTGGCCCAGTCCAGCACCCGCATCGCCCTGCGCGCCGCCAGCCGGCCGCAGCCCTAGGGCGCATCTCCCTCCGGGGCCCCGCGCGGGGGGAGGGCTTCGGGGTCACAGCGCCGAGCGCCAGGTCACTTCCGTGCCGCGGGCGCCCGGGTCCGTGATGCCGTCGTCCGAGACCGTGAGGGTGACCCGGCCGGGCCCGGCCGCGGTCTCCGCCTCTGCCGTGACGGCGACCTCGATCGAGGTGACCTCGCTGCGCCGGTGCGCCGCCGCCAGCGCTCCGCGCAGGGCCGCCAGCAGGGAGCCCGCCACCGGGTCGGAGAGCAGCGCGTCCACCGCCCCGGTGAAGTGCACCGACGGCTGGAAGCCGAAGAGGACCGCCGCGCCGCCGGTCTCCCGCAGCACCCGGCCCCGGAAGGTGGTCGGCGCGTCGGTGGGCGGCTGCTGGAGGGCGAAGATGGCGGTCCGCACCTCCTGGATGGTGGAGTCCAGCTCGTCCACCGCCCGGCCCAGCTCCTCGCCGACCGTGTCCCCGGACGGCGCGGTGGAGGACCGGCGCCGGGTGCTCTCCAGCATCATCTCCGTCGCGAACAGCCGCTGGACCACCAGGTCGTGCAGGTCGCGGGCGATCCGGTCGCGGTCCTCGTAGACGGCCAGCTGCTCGCGGTCGTACTGCGCGTCCGCGAGGACGAGCGCCAGCGCGGCCTGGGAGGCGAACTGCGAGGCCAGCAGCCGGTCCACGGCGTCGTACGGCTTCCCGCCGCGGTGCCGGGGGAGGGCGAGGGTGCCGATCAGCTGCCCGCCGCTCTGCAGCGGGAGCATCATGCTCGGTCCGAACCGCACCCGGACGTGCGTGGTCATCCGGGGGTCGGTCGCCGAATCGTCTATGAAGACGGGTTCGCCGCCGAGCAGCTGTTCCAGGACGGCCGAGCCCGGCGCGATCGCCGTGCCGACCAGGTCCCCGGGATCGCCCTCGGTGGAGGCGGCCACGATCTCCATGCCGCCCACCGCGGTGGGCTGGAGCACCACACCGGCCGCCGCGTCCGCGAGGATCCGGGCCCGCTCGGCCACGCACATGAGCGCGTCGGCGGCCGGGCGCCCCGCGAGCAGGGTGGTGGTCACGGCGGCCGCGCCCTCGATCCAGCGCTCCCGGCGGCGCGCGGTCTCGTACAGCCGGGCGTTGCCGATCGCTATGCCCGCCTGCGCGGCCAGGACCCGGACGAGCGCGAGGTCGTCCTCGGTGAAGGCTCCGCCGCCGCGCTTCTCGGTGAGGTAGAGGTTGCCGAAGACCTCGGTGTGCACCCGGATGGGCACGCCGAGGAAGGTGCGCATCGGCGGGTGGCCGGGCGGGAAGCCGGCCGCGCGCGGATCCGTGCCGAGGTCGCTGACCAGCAGCGGGCGCGGATCGCTGATGAGCGTGCCGAGCAGGCCCGAGCGGCCGTCCGGCAGCCGGGGGATCGCGCCGCGCTCCGCCTCGGTCATCCCCGCCGTGAACAGCTCGGTGAGCCGGACGTGCTCGGGATCGACGACCCCGAGCGCTCCGTAGCGCGCCGCGCACAGCTCGGCCGCCGAGTCGACGATGTGCTGGAGGGTGGCGTGCAGCTCCAGGTCGGAGCCGACGCTGAGCACCGCCTCCAGCAGGACCGGGAGTCCCGCTTCCGGATCGCCCTGACCGTCCTGACTGCCCGGACCACCCGGATCGACCGGACCACCCGGACCGCCCGCCTGCTCCGGCTGGTCCGCCCGCTCCGGCTGGTCCGCCCGGCTCGTCCGGTTCATTCGGCCAAGGGGTTCAGAACCATGGGGGTGATCTTCCCTTCGAGCATCGCGCCGAGACCGAGTACGGCGCACACGTCCGGCCGTTCCGCGATGTGCACGGGCATCCCGGTGGCGTCGCGCAGCATCTGGTCCAGGCCGGGCAGCAGGGCGCTGCCACCCACCATCATGATCCCCCGGTCCGTCAGGTCGGCGACCAGGTCGGGCGGGCAGTCGCGCAGCACCTTGCCGATGCCGTCCATGACGGCGGTCAGCGGGGTGTGGATGGCGTCGCGCACCGCGGCCGTGTCCACCTGCACGGAACGCGCCAGTCCGGTCGCGACGTCGCGGCCGTGGATCAGGGTGGAGGCGGGGCCGTCCTGGGTGATGCCGTTGCCGTGCAGGGCCAGCTGGAGCGGTCGGACCGCCTGGCTCGGCAGCATCAGCTCGTGCGCGTGGCGCAGGTGCTGGACGACGGCGTGGTCGATGGCGTCGCCGCCCACCGGCACGCGCTCGGCGGTGACGATCGAGCCGAGCGAGAGCACCGCGACCTGGGTCGCCGCGGCCCCGCACACCATGATCATCGTCGCGGTCGGCTGCTCCACGGGCAGGCCGCAGCCGACGGCCGCCGCGATCAGGGTGTCCACCAGCTCGACCCGCCGGGCGCCGAGCCCGACCAGGGTCTCCACGGTCGCCCGCTGGGCCAGCGGGTCCGCGTCGTGCGGGGTGCAGGCGGCGGCGCGCAGCCGGGGCTTGCGGCGCAGGGCGCGGCGCAGTTTCTCGCCGAGGAGGTGACGCAGCATCCGCTGGGCCATCTCGATGTCGACGACGGTTCCGCCGGAGACGGGGCGGACCACCCGGATGTAGTCCGGTGTGCGCCCGGTCATCCGTTCGGCGAAGGTTCCCACGGCGATGAGGGCGCCGGTCCGCGTGTTCACGGCGGCGACACTGGGCTCGTCGACGACCAGGCCGGCGCCCTTGACGTAGACGCGGGTCCTGGCGGCCCCGAGGTCGACGGCGACGTGGCAGCGGCGCAGCTGCTCAAGACTGACGGTCACGACAGGTCCTCCCGAGAGCGCTGATGCGAGGGCCGATGAATACCGGCCGCAATCAGTATCTTCTGGGGTAATTCGGACATATTGCCCGTTGTGATGCTCCGGTCGGGGAGCGATCGAGGGGTTCGAGGGTGCTGCACGGGGGTGGTTTTCTGTACCGACAGGCGACACGATGCCCCCACATTCCGTGCTACCCGTGCGTAACAAGGTAAGGGGGACCCGATGCTGACGGCCCGCCAGAAGTTCCTGACCCTTCTGACGCTCTGCCTGACCTGCTGCCTCGCGCTCGTGGCGCCGCTCCCGGCCCAGGCCGCGCACCGGGCCGAGCGGATGGCCGCCGCACCGGCGGGGCAGCACGTGCCGGTGATCTTCGTCCACGGCTACAACGCGGACCCCGGGGTGTGGGGCGCGCTGCGCGAGGACCTGCGCGCCGCCGGGTACGCGGACTCGGAGCTCTTCTCGTGGGGTTACGACACCCACCAGTCGGTCAACGAGGTGCTCTCCGGCCGGTTCGCCGCCTACGTCGACCAGGTCCGCCGCCAGACCGGCGCCGCGCGGGTCGACGTGGTCGCGCACTCCTTCGGCTCGCTCGTCACCCGCTGGTACGTGAAGTTCGGCGGCGGCGCCCCCGTCGTCGACCACTGGATCTCGCTCGCCGGACCCAACCACGGCACCTACATCAGCTGGGGCTGCGTCATCTGGGATCAGGCCTGCCGCGACATGAGCCCCGGCTCCTACGTGCAGAAGAAGCTCGCGGAGAGCGACGAGACGCCCGGCGCGGTGAAGTACGCGACCTTCTGGTCCTCCTGCGACGAGGTCATCAACCCCGACAGCAGCGTGGCCCTCGCCGGAGCCCTCAACACCCACGCGGGCTGCCTCAAGCACAACGACTTCCTCGGCGACGACGGGGTCTCGGCCGGGGTCCGCGCCTTCCTCGCCACCTGAGGCCCCACCACCTGAGGCCCCGCCACCTGGGCCCCGCTACCCGGGGCCCAGGTCGGCCGGCGGCCCGTACGCGAGGCGCTGGAGCAGGCCGTACGTGAACTCCGCCACGCAGGGGCGCGGCGCCCCGGCGGCGTCGGCCCCGGTGAAGGCCAGCCGCCACCGGGTCGGCGCGGTGCCCTCCATCGGGCGGGCGGGCGCGAAGGCCGCCGCCACCTCGTCCACCGTCGCCGACCACGGCAGCAGGTCGTCCAGGGTCGCCAGTACGGGCCCGGGCGCGCCCGGCGCCCGGACCAGCCACTCGTTCCACACCGCCCCGTCCGGCGCGGCCAGCACCTCGAAGCGCAGGTCCGGCCAGAGCGGTACGGGCCACAGCAGCGCCTCGCACTCCAGGTCCCCGATGCTGCGCCGGGCCACCGACTCGGCCGGGCCCAGCACCGAGCGGTAGCGGGCCAGCGCCCCGCGCGTCCGGGGCGAGCGGACCATCGCCTGCCACCGCTTGTTCGCCTCCCGCTGCTCGGCGAGGGAGGCCCCGAGCCGGATCCGGGCCCGGTCGGCGAGGTCGGGCTGGAAGTCGGACATCCGGCGCAACAGCACCAACTGGAAGTCCTCCGGGCCGAAACGGGACGTCGGGCGGGAGGCGGGGGCGGCGGCCATGCGCCCCAGAATTGCACACAGGATCCTTACACCCCCGCGATACGGATGATGCGGATGACCACGTAGCCTGCGGGCGCCATGGACTATTGCCACGCATGCCGGAGGTACCTCAACGGCGCACTGGCGTGCGCCGGGTGCGGAACCCCGATCGAGCACCTGACCGACGCGTCCGCGCCCGCCGCCCCGCCCGGGGACGCCGACCGGACCGCCCGCTCCGGCGGCCCCGCCGACGGTCCCACCGCGCCGTTCGCCGCCGCGCCCGGCGCCGTTTCGTACGGCGCCCTGCCCTACGGCGCCGCTCCGACGGGGGCCGCGGCGGAGGGTGCGCAGGCGAGCCGCCGGGCCGGAGCCCGCCGTCGGGTGCACCGCCGTCGCCGCCGGACCGCCCTGACCATGGGGCTGGGCCTGGTGCTGGCGGTCGGGGTCACCTTCGCGCTGGCCCGGCTCACGACCGAGGGGCCGCAGGGCTCGTCCAACGTCATGCTCAAGGACGGCGCGGGCGCGCAGCAGCCGCTCTCGACCCGGGACCCCTCGGACACGGGCGCGCCGCAGCCCTCCGCGAGCGCCTCGGCGAAGCCCAGCGCCTCGGCCTCGGCCAGCCCGTCGGCCAGCGCCTCCCGCTCCGCGAGCGCATCGGCGTCGGCGAGCGCGTCGGCCTCGGCCCGGCCGTCGGCCAGCGCCTCCGGGCCGGGCGGCCCGGTGGTCCCGAGCGCGTCGACGCGGGCCCCGCAGAGCCCGTCGGCCTCCACGAAGCCCTCCAAGAAGCCGAAGCCCTCGCCGAGCCCGTCGCAGACCGAGCCGGACGAGTGCTGGCCCTGGTGGTGGTGCTGAGCCGATGCGCGGGGGCGGCCGGGAGGTCAGCCCAGCATCAGCTTGAGCAGGTCCCGCAGGGCCGCCCGCTCGGCCGTGGAGAGTCCGGCCAGCGGCTCCCGCGCGAAGTCGAGCGACTCGCGCAGCCGGTCGGCGGTCTGTAGTCCCTCGTCGGTGGCGGCGGCCAGCTTCACCCGGCGGTCGGCCGGGTCGGGGCGGCGCTCGACCAGGCCCCGGCCCTCGAGCCGGTCGATGATGCCGGTCACGTTCGACGGCTCGCACTTGAGCTTCTGGGCGATCCTGCGCATGGGCATCGGCTCCAGGGAGAGCAGCCCCAGGACGCGTGCCTGGGCGCCGGTCAGCTGGTGGCTGGCGGCCGCGTGCTCGTACTCCTCGTGGTAGCGGGCCACGACGGTGCCGATGAGTTCGACGACCTCGAGGGTCAGTGGGTCCGTGCGACGACTGGGCATGGAACCAGCGTACCCATTTACTTGACAACATGAAATATCCAGGAGCATGGTTGTTTCAGGTCGTTAAGTAATTTCTCTCCGGGAGCGCTTCATGTCTGAGATTCCTGCCGTCAGCCGCGAGTGGCATCTGGTCGCCCGTCCGCAGGGCTGGCCCGTCGCCACCGACTTCGCGCTGCGAGAGGTGCCGCTCTCGGCGACCCCCGGGGCCGGCCGCATCCTCGTCCGCAACCTGCACATGTCGGTGGACCCGTACATGCGCGGCCGGATGAACGACGTGAAGTCGTACATCCCGCCGTTCCAGCTCGACGCCCCGATGGACGGCGGCGCGGTCGGCGAGGTCGTCGCCTCCGCCGCCGAGGGCTTCGAGGTCGGCGACCACGTCCTGCACGGGCTGGGCTGGCGCGAGTACGCGGAGTTCGACGCGAAGCACGCCGTCAAGGTGGACGCCTCGCTCGCCCCGCTCTCCGCCTACCTGGGCGTGCTCGGCATGCCGGGCATGACCGCCTACGCGGGCCTCTTCGAGGTCGCCTCCTTCAAGGAGGGGGACTCCGTCTTCGTCTCCGGCGCGGCGGGCGCGGTCGGCAGCCTCGTGGGCCAGTTCGCGAAGATCAAGGGCGCCTCCCGGGTGATCGGCTCGGCCGGTTCGGACGAGAAGGTGACCACGCTCACGGAGAAGTACGGCTTCGACGCCGCCTTCAACTACAAGAACGGCCCCGTCGCCGAGCAGCTGAAGGAGGCCGCCCCCGAGGGCATCAACGTCTACTTCGACAACGTCGGCGGCGACCACCTGGAAGCGGCCATCAGCTCCCTCAACGTGCACGGCCGGGCCACCCTGTGCGGCGCGATCGCGCAGTACAACGCCACCGAGCCGACCCCCGGCCCGCGCAACCTCGCGCTGGTCATCGGCAAGCGGCTGCGGCTCCAGGGCATCCTCGTCGGCGACCACGCCGGTCTCCAGCAGCAGTTCGTCCAGGACGTGGCCGGATGGCTGCGTTCCGGTGAGCTGACCTACGACGAGACGGTCGTCGAGGGCGTGGAGAACGCGGCCGAGGCGTTCCTGGGTCTGCTGCGCGGTGACAACACCGGGAAGATGATCGTTTCCTTCACCGGTTAGGCTCACCCCAGACCGTCGCGGTCGTGGGCGCGAGCCGCGGCGACTTACCAGGAGGATTTCCTTACATGTCGATCCAGCAGTCCGACGTCGTCTACACCGCTGTCGCCACCGCCGAGAACGGCCGTGACGGCCGCGTCTCCACCAGCGACGGTCAGCTCGACGTCGTCGTGAACCCGCCGAAGGAGATGGGCGGCAGCGGCGCCGGCACCAACCCGGAGGCGCTCTTCGCCGCCGGTTACAGCGCCTGCTTCCAGGGCGCGCTCGGTGTCGTCGCCCGCAACGAGAACGCCGACATCTCCGGCTCCACCGTCACCGCCGAGGTCGGCATCGGCAAGAACGACGAGGGCTTCGGCATCATCGTCAAGATCTCGGCCTCCATCCCGAACGTGGACGCCGCCACCGCCAAGGACCTCATCGAGAAGGCCCACCAGGTCTGCCCGTACTCCAAGGCGACCCGCGGCAACATCACCGTCGAGCTGGCGGTCTGATCCCACCGCGGTGACGCGTGCCGCGCGATGCGATGCGCGCGGTACGCACGCGGTACGCAGCACGGGCCGCACCCCCGCCGAGGGGGTGCGGCCCGCGCCGTAAGCTGGCCCGATGAGTGATCTTGCGGGGGGATTCCGCTATCTGCTGGCCGGACAGCGCTGGGTGCTGGGACACGGGCGCTGGCTCGGCTTCGGCCTGCTGCCGGGACTGGTGTCCCTGGTCCTGTACGCGGGCGCGCTGGTCGGGCTCGGCTTCGGCGCCGACGACTTCGTCGCCTGGGTGACACCCTTCGCCGACGACTGGTCCTCGCCCTGGCTCGCGCTCTTCCGCGGCTTCCTGACGGCCCTGGTCTTCGGGCTCGGCCTCTTCCTCGCGGTGATCACCTTCACCGCGGTGACCCTGCTGATCGGCCAGCCGTTCTACGAGTCCCTCTCCGAGGCGGTCGACCGCGGCGAGGGCGGCGCAGTGCCCGAATCCGGCCTCTCCCTGTGGCGGGAGCTGTGGATCTCGGCCCGCGACAGCGTGCGGCTGCTCGGGCGGGTGCTCCTCTACGGGGTCCTGCTCTTCGCCCTCGGGTTCGTCCCGGTGATCGGGCAGACCGTCGTGCCCGCCATCGGCTTCTGCGTCTCCGGCTACTTCCTCACCCAGGAGCTGACCAGCGTCGCCCTCATGCGCCGCCGGGTGGAGCTCCCCGGGCAGCTCGCCCTGCTGCGCTCGCGCCGGATGCTGGCCCTCGGCTTCGGCGTACCGCTGGTGCTGGCCTTCATCGTGCCGCTGGTGGCGGTGTTCCTGATGCCCGGCGCGGTCGCGGGCGCCACCTTGATGGTCCGGGACCTCACCGCGGACCCGGAGTCCGACTCCGGCGCCGACGCGGGGGAGGGTTTCGGCCCGCCGCCCGAGGGCTACGGTCCGCCGGCCACGGCGTACGGCGCCCCGGCCGCGGGGTACGACCGCCCGACCGGGACCACCGGCGGGGTCGACCGCGGCTTCAACGGCTGAGCAGCCCGATCGCGCCGGCGGTGTCCTCGGCCCCGTGGGCGGGGTCCGCGGCCAGTCGGCGCGCCATCAGCTCCAGGTAGGGGGCGATCAGCTCCGCGCTGACCCCCTGCTCCTCGGCCGTGCGCAGCAGCGTCGGGGCGCCCGCCACCTGCATGGCCAGGTTCGAGACCACCCCCGAGGTGAAGTCGCCCGACTCCAGCCGCCCGGCCGCCCCCTGGACGAAGTGCCCCATCGCGCCCAGCCACTGCGACAGCAGCGGCGCCAGCGACGAGGGCGCGATCCCCTCGCTCCGCACCAGCGCGTAGGCGTGCGAGACCCCGGCGAACAGCCCGTACATCGCGCTCAGCAGTGCCACGTCGTGCAGGGCCGCGTGACCGGGATCCGTACCGACGAACCGGGCCCCGGCCGGGACCTCCAGGGCCGCGCGGTGCTCCTCGTACAGCTCCCGGGAACCGCTGTAGAAGACGTAGCCCCCGGCCCCGGGGACGCCGATCATCGGCGGCACCGCCATGATCCCGCCGTCCAGGTACCGGGCCCCGCGGGCGGCGGCCCAGGTGGCCCGCGCCCGCGCCGCCGCCGGGGTGCCGGTGGTCAGGTCCACCAGGTCCTTGCCCGCCAGGTCGACCCCGTCGAGGGCCTCGCGCACCGAGGCGTCGTCCAGCAGGCACAGGACCACCAGGGTGCCCGCGGCCACCGCGTCGGCGGCTCCGGCGGCCACCGCGGCGCCCTCGGCGGCGAGCGCCGCGGTGCGGGCGGGCGTGCGGTTCCAGACGGTCAGGGGATGCCCGGCGGCGAGCCAGGCGCGGGCCAGGGCGGAGCCCATGGCCCCGGTGCCGAGCAGGGTGACGGGGGCGGGTGCGGACGGTGCGGTGTGTGTCGTGGTCATGCCCCTTAGCCTTGGGGCGGGCCGAAAGATGATCAAGTACGCACTTCGAAGTGGGTGCTTACCCGCAGGTGCGTGCGCGGGCGAGGGGGAGGGCGCGGGATGGCGGCTACGAGCAGGCCGGGATCGAGCCACTGCGGGATCGACGCGGCGATGGACGTCATCGGCGGCAAGTGGAAGGTGCTCATCCTGTGGGCCCTGGGCGAGGCGCCGCAGCGCTTCGGCGCGCTGCGCAGGCTGATCCCCGGAGTCACCGAGAAGGTGCTCGCCGCGCAGCTGCGCGAGCTGGAGGCCGACGGCATCGTGCACCGCGAGGCGCACGACGAGGTGCCGCCCCGGGTCGAGTACTCCCTGACCCCGCTGGGCGTCGAGCTGAACGCGGCGCTGGCCCCGCTGGGCGCATGGGGCCGCAAGCACCTCGTACCGGGCGCCCCCGGAGGGAGCTAGGCCGCCCGGCCCGGCCCGGCTCCGGGCCCCCGCAGCAGGGTCAGGAAGGAGCGGAAGGCCGCCGGCATGTCCACCGATTCCGGGGCCAGCAGCCACTGGTACTGGAGGCCGTCCATGACCGCGGTGAGCAGGGGCGCCGCCTCCTCGGGGGTGAGCCCCGACGGCAGCCGGTCGCCGAACTCGGCGCGCAGCGCAGCGCCCATCTCCCTGCGCACCTGCGCGTAGCGCTCGGTGAAGAACTCCCGCGCCGGGTGCTCGTCCGTCACGCTCTCGCCCAGCAGTGCCGAGAAGGTCTGCACGATCCCCGGGCGCATCGCGTTGTACTCCACCAGCGAGGCCAGCAGGTCCAGGCGCCAGTGCTCGGGCGAGGTCCGCGAGCCGCCGCCGGTGTCCCAGCGGTCGCGCTCCTCCAGGACCGCGACCAGGAGGGACTCCTTGGTGGGGAAGTAGTGCAGCAGGCCCTGCTGGGTGAGGCCCACGCGCTCGGCGACGGAGGCCAGGGACGCGCCCCGGTAGCCGCGTTCCGCGATGACCTCGACCGCGGCGCGCAGGATGTCCCCGCGCCGCTCCTCGCTCCTGGCCCTGGCCATCCGCCCCGCCTTCCTCCGTGTCGATCGCGCCAGCAGGACCGTACGCCATGTCCGTAAAATAACGAACACATCACGAACCCTACCGTTCACCAGGGAACAGGTCCACGATGGGGTCACCCGCACCCAGCAGCACCCGACGAGGAGGCAGGCCGTGGCAGGCGACGCCCTCACCACCCCCCATGAATCCCGAGCCGACCGGACCCGCGAGGACGCGGTCGAAGCCGCACTCGGCAAGCTCGATCTCGACACCAAGGCCCGGCTGCTCGCCGGCCAGGACATGTGGACGCTGCCCGCCCTCCCCGAGATCGGGCTGGGCTCCCTGGTGTTCTCCGACGGACCGATCGGCGTCCGCGGCGTCCGCTGGACCGCGGACGACCCGTCCGTCGCCCTGCCCTCGCCGACCGCGCTCGCCGCCGCCTGGGACCCGGCGCTGGCCCGCCGGGCCGGTCGACTGCTCGCCCAGGAGGCCCGCCGCAAGGGCGTGCACGTCCTGCTCGCGCCCACCGTCAACCTGCACCGCTCCCCGCTGGGCGGGCGCCACTTCGAGTGCTACTCCGAGGACCCGTACCTGACCGGCGCCATCGGCACCGGCTACGTCCAGGGCGTCCAGGACGGCGGGGTCGGCACCACCGTCAAGCACTTCGTCGGCAACGACGCCGAGACGGACCGCTTCACCGTCGACAGCGTGATCGCCCCGCGCCCGCTGCGCGAGCTGTACCTGGCGCCCTTCGAGGCCATCGTCGCCAATGCCCACCCGTGGGGCATCATGACGGCCTACAACAAGGTCAACGGCACCTTCATGTCCGAGCACCGCTACCTCGTCAACGAGGTGCTGCGCGGCGAGTGGGGCTTCGACGGCGCCAACGTCTCCGACTGGATGGCCGCCCGCTCCACCACCGGCGACATCCTCGGCGGCCTCGACGTCGTCATGCCGGGACCGCAGACCGTCTACGGGCCCCCGCTCGCCGAAGCCGTACGGGCCGGAGAGGTCCCCGAGTCCGCCGTCGACGACGCCGTGCGCAACGTCCTGCGCCTCGCCGCCCGCGTCGGCCTGCTCGAAGGCGCCCCGGCCGTCGTCACCACGGCCCCGGCCGCCGTCGACGGCCACGCCCTGGCCCGCGAACTGGCCGCCCGCGGCTTCGTCCTCGTGCGCAACGAGAACGCCGCGCTGCCGCTGGCGACCGGGCAGCGCGCCAGGATCGCCCTGTCCGGAGCCGCCGCCCGCGACGCCCGGATCCTCGGCGGCGGCAGCGCCACCGTCTTCCCCGAGCGGATCGTCTCCCCGCTCGTCGGCCTGACCGCGGCCCTCCCGCAGGGCGCGCTGACCTTCAGCGTCGGCGCCGACCCCAGCGAGGAGCCCACCCCCGCCGACGCCGGTTTCGAGCTGCGCGCGGTCTGCCGCGACGCCTCCGGGGCCGTCATCGGCGAGGGCAGCCTGCCGTCCGGCCAGGTCCAGTGGATCGGCGACGACCTGCCCGCCGGGGTGACGTACGAGACGATGGCCTCCATCGAGGTCACCGGCACCTTCGTCCCCCGCGAGAGCGGCGAGCACGCCTTCGGCACCCGGGGCCTCGGCGCCTTCGACCTCGCGGTCGACGGCGCGCGGGTCTGGGAGGGCGTCCAGCTCCCGGGCGGCGAGGCCGACCCCTTCGAGGCGTTCTTCGGCGCGCCCAACGTACGGGCCCGCGCCGTCCTCGCGGCGGGCGAGCCGGTCGAGGTCTCGCTGACCTACCAGGTCCCGGACATGAGCACGCTGCCGCTGCGCGCGATCATGTTCTCGCTGCTCCACCTCGGGCCGCGGCGCGACGCGGACGAGCTGATCGCCGAGGCCGTGGCCGCGGCGCGGGAGGCGGACACCGCCGTCGTGGTCGTCGCCACCACCGAGCGCGTCGAGTCCGAGGGCTTCGACCGCACGGACCTGGAACTGCCCGGGCGCCAGAACGACCTCGTGCGCGCCGTCGCCGCCGTCAACCCGAACACCGTGGTCGTCATCAACACGGGCTCCCCGGTCGAACTGCCCTGGCGGGACGAGGTGGCGGCGATCCTGCTGACCTGGTTCCCCGGGCAGGAGGGCGGGGCCGCGCTGGCCGACGTGCTCCTCGGCGAGCGCGAGCCCGGCGGGCGCCTGCCCACCACCTGGCCCGCCGAGTTCGCGGACGTACCGGTCACCGAAGTGGTCCCGCAGGAGGGGCGGCTGGAGTACCGCGAAGGGCTCCACATCGGCTACCGGGCCTACGAGAAGGCCGGTGTGAGCCCCGCCTTCGGCTTCGGGCACGGCCTCGGCTACACCGACTGGGCGTACGAGTCCCTGGAGGTGACCGCCGACGCGGCCCGGGTCCGGATCCGCAACACCGGTGCCCGCCGCGGCCGCGAGGTCGTCCAGGTCTACCTGGCGCCCGTGGGCGACCCGGTGGAACGCCCGGCGAGCTGGCTGGCGGGCTTCGTGAGCCTGGAAGCGGAAGCCGGTGAGAGCGTCGAGGTCGACATCGCGCTGCCCGCGCGGGCCTTCGAGATCTGGGACGAGGAGGCCGGGGCCTGGCGGCGCGTGGGCGGGACGTACGAAGTGCGCGCGAGCCGTTCCCACGCCGACGCGCGGCTGACCGCCACCCTTGAGGTCGACGCCTGATTTCCACCGACGGCCGGCTGGCCGGAAATCATCCATGAACCGGACCGGGGGCGGGCCCTGACACCCGCCCCCGGTCCACTTGTCCGACCATCGCCCGGTCGTAGGATCAGATGGGCGGCTTGGCCGAGGTCACCTGGCGGTGCGCCAGCTCCGCCAGTCGCGCCTGGCCGTCCTTGCCCGGGTGGAACCAGTCCCAGTGGCTCAACTGCTCGGTCGTGAAGGGGTACTGGAAGACGGCGCCGCCGTCGTAGCGGCACAGCTCGTCCTTCGCGCAGACCTGCCGCAGCGCCTCGTTGTACTCCACCACGCGCGCCCGCACCTTCTCGCGCCGCGCCGTCGCCGCGGGGGTCACCGACTCGGCGTCCGCCAGCATCGACTGGCAGATCCCGAGCTTCCAGATCTGCCGGCCCATCGCGCTGCCCTTGCCCTGCTCCCACAGCCGTTGCAGGTCCGGCACGCTCGACACGTACACCTGGGTCGTGGGCGCGGCCGCGCGCAGCCCCGCCAGGGCCTTCTCGAAGCCCTCCCGGAAATCGGCGACCGAGGTCATCGACGAAGCCGTGGGCCGGCAGGCGTCGTTCGACCCCACCATCACCGTGACCAGGTCGGGACGGTGCGCGGCCGCGGCCGTCAGCTGCCCGCCCAGGTCCGCCATCCGGGCCCCGGTGACCGCGTAGTTCCAACTGCGCTCGGGGGTCAGCGCCTCGCCGACCAGCCGGGTCGCCAGCGAGTGCACCTCGGGATCGTTGCCGGTGGCCCACGAGACCTCGGGGCAGTCCGCCAGTACCGAACAGGCGTCGAACCCGCGGGTGATGGAGTCCCCGACGGCGGCGATCGACGCGGGGGCGGTGTTCCAGCGCGGCGGGGCCTGCGCCCCGCGCTCGCCGCCGGCGGAGTCCCCGCCGTCCTGGCAGCCCGCGGCGCCCAGGGTCAGCACGGCCGCCGCCGCGCCCGCGCGCAGAACGGACTTCCGACTGCGGCGGCGCGCGGAGGTGGTGGTGCGCATGGGTGAGGTCCCTCCCTCGTCGCCCGGCGTACCCGGGGGCGTCCTGCTGAGTGAAAGCTGTGTGATTACGGGGCTCGGAGCGACCGTACGTCACGCCACGACCCCCGGCGCACGGTAGCTTTTTCCCGTGGCGTTTCGGCCGCACGTCCCTTGCCGCAATGTCAGATCATTTCCGGTAAATTACATCACGTCACAATCTGTCCGTTTTCAGGAGTTTATTCCCGACCTCGTCCCACACTGGAGGTCCCGGTGACGACACGTGGAGTTCTGTACGTGCATTCCGCACCGCGCGCGCTCTGCCCGCACGTGGAATGGGCGGTCGCGGGCGTACTCGGGGTGCGGGTGAACCTCGACTGGATCAGGCAGCCCGCCTCTCCCGGCACATGGAGATCCGAGTTCTCCTGGCAGGCCGAACCGGGCACCGCCTCGAAGCTCGCCTCCGCGCTGCGCGGCTGGCACCTGTTGCGCTTCGAGGTGACCGCCGAACCCTGTCCCACCGCCGAGGGGGAGCGCTACAGCTCCACCCCCGAACTCGGCATCTTCCACGCCGTCACCGGCATGCACGGGGACATCCTCATCCCGGAGGACCGGCTGCGCGCCGCGCTCGCCCGGTCCGTCCTCGGCGAGAGCGACCTGGAGGCGGAGGTCGCCGCCCTGCTCGGCAAGGCCTGGGACGACGAACTGGAACCCTTCCGCTACGCGGGCGAGGGCGCTCCGGTGCGCTGGCTCCACCAGGTCGTCTGAGCCCCGCTCGGCGACCGCCACGCAGAAGGCCCACCCGGATACCGGGTGGGCCTTCTGTCGTTCGACCCGCGAACACCGCGACCATCAATCGAGCGGCCACGGCGGCGAGCAACCGGGTCCGCGCGAGCGGAGCCGGTCCAGCCGCACTAAACGGAACGGAAGGCGAGCGACACGTTGTGGCCGCCGAAACCGAACGAGTTGTTGATCGCGGAGATCGGACCGTCCACGGGCAGCTTGCGCGGCTCGTCGCGGACGATGTCCGCCGTGATGTCGTCGTCCAGGTCGTCGACGTTGATCGTCGGCGGGGCGATGCGGTGGTACAGCGCCAGCACCGTCGCGACGGTCTCGACACCGCCCGCGCCGCCCAGCAGGTGACCCGTCATCGACTTGGTCGCCGAGATCGCGATGTGGTCGAGGTCGTCGCCCAGGACCTTGCGCAGCGCCTTCAGCTCGGCCGTGTCACCCTGCGGGGTCGACGTGGCGTGCGCGTTCAGGTGGACCAGCTCGGCCGGGTCCAGACCGGTGTTGTCCAGCAGGTTGCGCAGCGCGGCCGCGACACCGCGACCGGTGGGCTCGGGCTGCGCGATGTGGTGGCTGTCCGCGGACAGGCCCTGGCCCAGCACCTCGCAGTAGACCCGGGCGCCGCGCGCGGCGGCGTGCTCGGCGGACTCCAGGACCACCACGCCCGCGCCCTCGCCGAGGACGAAGCCGTCGCGGGCCTTGTCGTACGGTCGGGAGGCCGTGGTGGGGTTGTCGTTGTTCTTGGACATCGCCATCATGTTGGCGAACGCGGCGATCGGCAGCGGGTGGATCGCCGCCTCGGTGCCGCCCGCGATGACCACGTCGGCGCGGCCGGTGCGGATCATCTCGACGGCGTAGCCGATGGCCTCGGCGCCGGAGGCGCAGGCGCTGACCGGGGTGTGCACACCGGCCTGGGCGTTGACCTCCAGGCCGACGTTGGCCGCCGGGCCGTTCGGCATGAGCATGGGGACCGTGTGCGGGGAGACCCGCCGCACGCCCTTCTCCTTCAGTACGTCGTACTGGTCGAGCAGGGTGGTGACGCCGCCGATGCCGGAGGCGATCACGGTGCCGAGGCGCACGGGATCGACCGCGGGGTCCTCACCGGCCGGGCCGGTGTACCCCGCGTCGGCCCAGGCCTCGCGGCCCGCGATCAGCGCGAACTGCGCCGAGCGGTCCAGCTTGCGGGCGAGCGGGCGGGGCAGTACCTCGCCCGGATCCACGGCGGCCAGCGCCGCGATGCGGACCGGGAGTTCGGCGAAGCGCTCGCCTTCGAGGGGCTTGACCCCGGAACGACCGGAAAGCAGACCTTCCCAGGTCGAAGCGCTGTCGCCACCCAGCGGAGTGGTTGCGCCGATACCGGTGACGACCACGGTGCGATTGGTCGGGCTCACAGGAATTCTTTCTCCACGTGTAAGAGGGTGCTGAATTGTCACGGCGCCACCGCCGGGTGGCGACAAACGCTCGTCAGGCTCAGGCAGCCTGGTGCTTCAGGATGTAGTCCGCGGCGTCGCCGACCGTCTTGAGGTTCTTGACGTCCTCGTCCGGGATCTTGACGTCGAAGCGCTCTTCGGCGGCGACGACGACCTCGACCATGGACAGGGAGTCGACGTCCAGGTCGTCCGTGAAGGACTTCTCGATGGCGACGTCTTCGGTCGGGATACCGGCGATCTCGTTGACGATCTCCGCGAGACCCTCGACGATCTCTTCCTGCGTGGCGGCCATGTGGCGCTCCTTCTTAGATAGCTAACTCTGGTGGTACAGGTCGGGAAAGGATCCCGGGCCCTAGGGGAGGGTAACGACCGTGGCTGCGTAGACGAGGCCCGCCCCGAAGCCGATGACGAGCGCCGTGTCGCCGCTCTTCGCCGCCCCGGTCGCCAGGAGCCGCTCCATCGCGAGCGGGATCGAGGCGGCCGAGGTGTTGCCGGTGGTCTCGACGTCACGGGCGACCGTGACGTGCTCCGGCAGCTTCAGAGTCTTCACCATCGAGTCGATGATCCGCATGTTCGCCTGGTGCGGGATGAAGACGTCCAGGTCGTCGGCGGTGATCCCGGCCGCGTCGAGCGCCTGCTGGGCCACCTTGGCCATCTCGAAGACGGCCCAGCGGAAGACCGCCTGACCCTCCTGCGTGATGGCCGGGAACTTGTTGCCGCCGTCCTTGCCGAGCCACTCGTCCCACGGCACGGTCTGCTTGATGGTGTCGGACTTGTCGCCCTCCGAACCCCACACGGTGGGGCCGATGGCCGGCTCGTCCGAGGGGCCGATGACCACGGCGCCCGCTCCGTCACCGAAGAGGAAGGCCGTCGCGCGGTCCTCCAGGTCGGTCAGATCGGACAGCCGCTCGACACCGATGACCAGGACGTACTGCGCCGAACCCTCGACGACCAGGCTCTTGGCCAGGGTCAGTCCGTAGCCGAAACCGGCACAACCGGCGGAGATGTCGAAGGCGGCGGGCTTGCCCGCGCCGATCCGGTGCGCGATCTCGGTCGCGACGGCCGGGGTCTGCTTGAAGTGCGAGACCGTCGAGACGATCACGGCGCCGATCTGCTCCGGCGAGACCCCGGCGTCGGCCAGCGCCTTGCCGGAGGCCTCGACCGACATCGCGGCGACGGTCTCCTGCGGCGAGGCCCAGTGCCGGGTCGCGATGCCGGAGCGCGAGCGGATCCACTCGTCGGACGAGTCGATCGTCTCCAGGATCACCTCGTTGGGGACGACCCGCGTGGGGCGGTAGCCGCCGACACCGAGGATGCGCGCGTACGGGGAACCCTTTGCAGGCTTGATCTTCGACATGCTGTGTGGGCTCCTTCTCTCAGACCGCGTGCTCAGCGATGAGCGCAGCGGCCTTCTCGAGATCGTCGGGCGTCTTCAGCGCCACGGTCGGTACGCCCTTGAGGGCGCGCTTGGCCAGCCCCGTCAGGGTGCCGCCCGGGCACAGCTCGATGATCCCGGTGACGCCTTGTGCGGCGAACGTCTCCATGCACAGGTCCCAGCGGACCGGGTTGGCGACCTGGCCGACGAGGCGGGCGACGACGTCGGCGCCCTTGGTGACGATCTGCCCGTCCTTGTTGGACACGTACGTCAGCACCGGGTCGGCCGGAGCGAGGGCCTGGGCGGCCTTCTCCAGCGTGGCGACCGCGGGTGCCATGTGGTGCGTGTGGAAGGCGCCCGCGACCTTGAGGGCGACGACCTTCATGGTGCCTTCGGGCTTGTCGGCCACCAGGGCTTCGATCTGCTCCGCGGTGCCCGCGGCCACGATCTGGCCGGCTCCGTTGACGTTGGCCGGGGTGAGGCCCATCGCGGTCAGGTGTGCGACGACCACGTCCGGGTCACCACCGAGCACGGCGGCCATGCCGGTCTCGGTGACCGCGGCGGCCTCCGCCATCGCCAGCCCGCGGGTGCGGACGAAGGACAGCGCGTCCGCCTCGCCCAGCACACCGGCGTACGCGGCGGCGGTGATCTCGCCGACGCTGTGACCGGCGACCGCGCCGAAGGCGGCCGGGGAGCCCAGCGCGGAAGCGGACAGCAGACCCGCCGCCACCAGCAGCGGCTGGGCCACGGCGGTGTCGCGGATCTCGTCCGCGTCGGCCTTGGTGCCGTAGTGGGCAAGGTCGAGCTCGATGGCGTCCGACCATGCGGCGACGCGGTCAGCGGCACCGGGGAGGTCGAGCCAGGAAGTCAGGAAGCCGGGCGTCTGAGCGCCTTGGCCGGGAGCGACGAGTACGAGCACCCTCACACTCTCTCTTGAGTTCGGCCTGCGCCGCCCGTGGGGACAGGGACGAAGAACCGTCGGGGTAATTGTTGATGTCCGACAAAAGTCTAGGACGGCTGTTCGCCGTCGGCCAGACGCCCCAGGATCAGGGCGATCCGCAGAGTGAACGCCGAGCGGACATCTGACGGCGACCAACCGGTGACGTCGGTCACACGTCGGAGCCGGTACCGCACCGTATTCGGGTGCACGAACAACATCCGGGCCGCCCCTTCGAGGCTGCTCGCCTGCTCCAGGTAGACGCTCAGCGTCTCCAACAGGGCGGATCCGGCTTCTTCGAGCGGTCTGTAGATCTCCTCCACCAACTGCTCCCGCGCAGAAGGGTCGGAGGCGATCGCGCGCTCTGGAAGGAGATCATCCGCGAGGACCGGGCGCGGGGCGTCCTGCCACGCCGTGCACGCCTTCAGTCCGGCCGCGGCGGCCTGCGCCGACTTCGTCGCGTTGAGCAGGTCCGAGACCACCGGACCGGCCACCACCGCCCCCGCCGCGAACGGCCCGATCAGGGACTTCGCGACCTGCATCGGGTTGTCGCTGCCGCCCGCGATCACGACCAGCCGGTCGCCGAGGACCCCGGTCAACACCTGGAGCTTGTGGTGCCGCGCGGCCCGCCGGATCGCCTCCACCGTCAGCTCGCTGTCCCCCTCCGGGGCGGTTCCCAGCACCACGCACACGTGGTCGGGGGAGCTCCAGCCGAGCGCCGCGGCACGCGAGAGCGCGCCCTCGTCCGCCTCGCCGGACAGCACCGCGTTGACCACGAGGGACTCCAGCCGGGCGTCCCAGGCGCCGCGCGCCTCGGCCGCCTGCGCGTACACCTGGGCGGTCGCGAAGGCGATCTCCCGGGCGTACACCAGCAGCGCCTCGCGCAGGATCGACTCGTCGCCCGGGGCGGCCACCTCCTCGATGGCGGCCTCCATGACCTCGATCGTCGTACGGACCATCTCGACGGTCTGGCGCAGGGTGATCGCCCTGGTCAGCTCGCGCGGGGCCGTACCGAAGACGTCGGTGGAGATCGCCTGGGGGGTCTCGGGGTGCCGGAACCACTCGGTGAAGGCGGCGATGCCCGCCTGCGCGACCAGGCCGATCCACGAGCGGTTCTCCGGGGGCATCGCCCGGTACCACGACAGCGTCTCGTCCATGCGGGCGATCGCGTTCGCGGCGAGGCGCCCGGAGGACTTCTCCAGCCGCCGCAGGGTCGCCGCATGGGGATGGGCGGGTTGCACCTGGTGGGCGGGATGCGTGGGATGCGCGGGGGGCTGCTCACGTTCGGGTTGGGGCACGGGACAAGACTGCCCTATCCGGACCCCGCCGCGGAGTGCCGGGTCGGCGGCCCGGCCCCGGGGCCGGGAGCGGCCGGGCCGCTACGGTGGCCCCCATGATGGAAGTACGACGCGGCGCGGACCGGTACCCGGGCGGGGACGAGGAGGCCGGGATCAGCACCCGGCACGCCTTCTCCTTCGGTGGTTTCTACGATCCGGACAACCTCGGCTTCGGCCCGGTCCGGGCCTGCAACGAGGAGTTCCTCGCCCCCGGCGCGGGCTTCGAGGAGCACTCCCACCGGCACACCGAGATCGTCACCTGGGTCGCCGAGGGCGAGCTCACCCACCGGGACAGCACCGGGCACGCCACCGTGGTGCGGGCCGGGGACGTGCAGCGGCTCAGCGCGGGCGACGGCGTCCGCCACGTCGAACGCAACGACGCGCAGGTGCCGCTGCGCTTCGTCCAGATGTGGCTGTCCCCGACGAACGCCTTCGACCCGGACGGCGCGGGCGACGGCGGGACCGGCGACCCGGACGGGCAGGGGCCCGCGTACGAGATCGTCCGCGACGTCGCCGACGACGCGCCCTACGCGGTCCCCGCCGCCGGTGCGGTGCTGCGGGTGCGCAGGCCCGGCGCGGGCGAGCGGATCGCCGTACCGGCCGCGCCCCGGGTTTACCTGCACGTGGTCCGCGGGGACCTGCGGCTCGACGGCGCGGACGACGGCGCGCCCGGCGTGGAGCTGGGCCCCGGGGACTCGGTGCGGATCACCAAGGAGAGCGCCCTGGAGGCCGTCGCGGGATCCCCCGGGGAGCTGCTCCTGTGGGAACTGCCGTAGGGCCCGCCGCTCAGCCGTGGTGCCCGGCGAGGGAACCGATCAGCCCGTCGAGCGAACCGCCCACCGGGTCCCCGGCCTGGTCGGCGGCGCGGGAGCGGATCGCCGGGAGCCGGCGGTAGAGGGCGGTGCCCGGGCACTCGGTGGAGAACGCGTCGCGGTGGCCGGAGATCCGCTCGAAGCGCGCCTGGACACCGGCGCGGAACTTGCCGTTGTCGAGCCCGGACGTCAGCGTGACGCTGCCCTGCGGGTCGTACCCGTACCGGCCCAGCTTCCAGGCGGCGAGCCGGGCCACCGCGCTCATCGCGGCGTCGGAGGGTTCCTGCGCGGAGTACTCGCCGATGACCGCGACGCCCATGGTGTCGGTGTTGAAGCCGAGGGTGTGCGCGCCGGTCACCGGCCGGTCGGCGCCGCCGCGACGGCCCTCGAAGACGGTGCCGCACTTGTCGACGACGAAGTTGTAGCCGAGGTCCTTCCAGCCGTTCGTGCGCACGTGCAGGGTCTGCAGGCCGCGCATCAGGGCCGCCGAGTCGGTGCAGTCGTAGGCGTTGGTCTGCGCGGTGTGGTGCACGAAGACCGCCTTGACCTCCTTGCCGTACACGGGGTCGTTGCCCGGCTGCTCCCGCGCGCCCCACGCGGAACGGGAGACCACGTCGGGGCGGGCGGCGCCGTCGCGCCGGGCGGCGCCGGGGGCGCCCGCCGGGTGCGCGGCGGGTACGGCGTCCCCCGCGTCCGGGTCCGCGGCCGCCGGGTCGGCGCCGGGGTCGACCAGGTCCAGTCGCAGTCCGTCGGGCAGCGCGGCGCCGTGGCCCGCGACCCGGACCTCGACCCCGGTGGAGGGCCCGGCCCACAGCGGCTCGGACACCCCGCGCACGCCCTCGCCCCGCTCGGTGCCCAACACGGTCCAGGGCGACCAGGCCCCGGTCCGCGCGGACTTCGTCCGGACCCGGATCTCCCCGTCGAGGGCCCGGTCGGGCTCGTCCCAGGAGACGGCGAGCATGCTGAAACCGGCGGTGTCCCCGTCCTCGAAGGAGGCGCCGGACCCGTTCGCCCGCAGGGGTTCGGTGCGCAGGGCGGCGCCGGGCGCCCCCCGTACGGCGAGCAGTCCGACGATGCCGGTGGTGAGGGCGGCGGTGGCGGCCGTCACCACGATGCTGCGGGTGCGCACCCGGTTCTCCCCGAAGATCAACGGTGGATGGGAACCGGAATCTATCGATGCGGCGGGGCCGGAACCGGGACGCGGGCCACGGCAATCGGGTCGGATGGGGGCATAGCCCCGGCGGCGTCACCCGTTCGACACCGCCGTCGAACGTCCTTTCAGCGGCGCCCGGCCAGCGCGGCGAGCACCCCGTCGGTGAAGGGCGGCCAGGCCTGGACCGCCCACGGCCCGAAGGGCCGGTCGGTCAGCGCCACGCAGGCGGCGCGGGCGTCCGGGTCCACCCAGAGGAAGGTGCCGGCCTGCCCGAAGTGGCCGAAGGTGCGCGGGGAGGAACCGGCGCCCGTCCAGTGCGGGGACTTCCCGTCGCGGATCTCCAGGCCGAGGCCCCAGTCGTTGGGGGACTGGTGACCGTAGCCGGGCAGGACGCCCTTGAGGCCGGGGTGCACCACGGCGGTGGCCTCGGCGACCGTGCGGACGTCCAGCAGCCGGGGGGCCTGGAGCTCGGCGGCGAAGCGGACGAGGTCGGCGACCGTGGAGACGCCGTCCTTGGCGGGGGAGCCCTCCAGGGTGGTCGAGGTCATGCCCAGCGGCTCCAGCACCGCCTGATGCAGGTACTCGGCGAAGGCGATGCCGGTGGCCTTGGTGATGTGGTCGCCGAGCACCTCGAAACCGGCGTTGGAGTACAGTCGCCGCTCCCCGGCCGGGGCCATCGCGCGGTGCTCGTCGAAGGCGAGGCCGCTGGTGTGCGCGAGCAGGTGGCGCACGGTCGACCCCTCGGGGCCGGCCGGTTCGTCCAGCTCGATCGCCCCCTCCTCGTACGCGACGAGCGCGGCGTAGGCGGCGAGCGGCTTGGTGACGGAGGCCAACGCGAAGCGGTGCTCGACCGGGCCGTGGGCGCCGGCGAGGGTCCCGTCGGCGCGTACGACGGCCGCCGCGGCGGTCGGTACCGGCCAGGTGTCGACGATCCGCAGGCTGTCCATGATCTCCGTGCTCTCCATGGGGCCGAGCCTACTTGCTTGGAGTGCACTCAAGGGTTTTAGCGTGGTGGTCATGAGCCTGACGCAGATGCAGTCGCAGTCGCAGACGCGGTACACGATCAGCGAGGTCGAGGCCCGGACCGGGCTGACCCAGCACACCTTGCGCTGGTACGAGCGGATCGGGCTGATGCCGCACGTGGACCGCTCGCACTCGGGCCAGCGCCGGTTCAGCGACAAGGACCTCGACTGGCTCGCCTTCGTGGGCAAGCTGCGCGCCACCGGGATGTCGGTGGCGGACATGGTCCGCTACGCGGAACTGGTCCGCGAGGGGCAGCACACCTTCCGGGAGCGGCGGGAACTGCTGGAGCGGACGCGCCGGGAGGTGCGGGCGCGGATCGACGAGCTGACGGACGCGCTGGCCGTACTGGACTACAAGATCGGCTTCTACGCGGACACCGCGGACCCCGCGGACACCGGGCACGCGCACAAGGGACAGGGGAAGGCACAGTCATGACGAACACCGCAGGCACCTCCGAGAACAAGATCGCCCGGGTCGAACTGGGCAAGGGCGGCCCGCTGGTCGGCGTGCAGGGGCTCGGCTGCATGGGCATCAGCGAGTTCTACGGCGACACCGACGAGGCGGCGGCCCGCGACACCCTGGGCGCCGCCCTGGAGGCCGGGATCACCCTCTTCGACACCGCCGACGTCTACGGGCGGGGGCGCAACGAGGAGTTCCTCGCGCCCTTCGTCGCCGCGCACCGGGACGAGATCACCCTGGCCACGAAGTTCGCGATCGAGCGCACCGACGACCCGCAGTACCGGGGCGTGCGCAACGACGCGGCGTACGTCCGCCGGGCCGTCGAGGACAGCCTGCGCCGACTCGGCGTGGACGTCATCGACCTCTACTACATGCACCGGCGCGACCCGCTGGTGCCGCTGGCGGAGTCCGTCGGCGCGATGGCGGAGCTCGTGGCGCAGGGCAAGGTCCGCCACCTGGGCCTGAGCGAGGTCACCGGCGCCGAGCTGCGCGAGGCGCACGCGGTGCATCCGATCACCGCGCTCCAGTCGGAGTGGTCCCTCTTCAGCCGGGACGTGGAGCGCAGCGCGGTGGCCGCGGCCGCCGAGCTGGGGGTGGCCTTCGTGCCCTACTCCCCGCTCGGGCGCGGCTTCCTGACCGGGGCGTTCGCGGACGCCGGGGCGGAGCTGGCGGAGGGCGACTTCCGCCGCTACCAGCCGCGCTTCACCGGGGACAACGCCCGCACCAACGCCGCGCTGCTGGAGCCGGTGCGCCAGGTCGCGGCGGCGCACGGGGCCACCGCGGCGCAGGTCGCGCTGGCCTGGGTGCACCAGCGGGCGTCGGTCCACGGCCTGACGGTCGTCCCGATCCCGGGCACCCGCAAGCGCAACCGCCTGGAGGAGAACGCGGCGGCGACCCGGATCGTCTTGACGGAGGCCGAACTGGCCCTGCTGGAGCCGATCGCCTCCCGCGTCGCGGGCGACCGCTACCCGGACATGTCCTCGACCTCGGCGGCCCGCGAGTCCTGATCGCCCTCCCGGCCGCCTACGCCTCCGACGCGTACCGGTCGCGCAGGGCCGCGTACTCGGCGTCGGTCAGCAGGCCCGCGCCGTGCAGCTCGCCGAGGTGGCGCATCCGGTCCGGCTCGGCGGGGGACGGGGCGGTCAGCGGCCCGGCCGCCACCGGCGTCCGGCTGCGCACCGCCGCCAGCACCGCGGCCGCGAACGGCAGCGATTCGTGCACGGCCCCGTAGCCCAGGGAGAACAGCACGGTCGCCGGGTCGTGCTCCGGCGCCCGCTCCTCCGCGTCGTCGTCGCGCGTTCTGAGCCGGAGGTATCCGCCGGGATTCTCCGGCGTGCGCCACTCGACCCCGGTCAGCGCGGCCAGCGGGTAGTGCCGGTCGCCCGACTTCCACTTGGTGCTGGAGGCGCCGGTGCGCGACCAGCGCAGGCCCACCCCGCTCTCGTCGAGGGTCGCCCGGGCGTCGTACGCCTTGAGGTGCAGCGGCGGCTTCGGCGCCTCGACCAGGAAGCGCGGGGCCGGCTCGGCGGGGTCCGGCCCCAGCCGGGCGCGCAGGGCGTCGGCCAGCGCGGTGGCCAGCGGCGCCCGGTCGGCGGGCAGCACCAGCCGGTAGGGGTCGCAGAGGTCCTTCAGCTGTCCCGCCGCGGCGTCCATCAGCGGATCGGCCCCGGGCCGCGGGACGGCACGCAGGACCACCGTGTCCCGCTTCCCCGCGGTCACGGTCACGCTCACCTCGGACAACGCCTCGTGGGGAATGCGGCGCTGGCCCAGCGCATGCCAGAGCCGCGGCATCCGCAGTGCGGACATCCCCCGTTCGAAGCGGATGAGCACCGAGTCCGAGTCGAACTCCCAGACGGCATGGTTTCCGGCCAGTACGTCACCCATGCGGCTCATCGTAAAGGGCGGCGGGCCTGTGCGTCCCCTGACTGAGGGGGTCGTTTTCCAGCCGTCTACGTGCTTCAGCCCGCTTCTGTGCTGGAAATTCCCCGTCGGCAGGAGTCGTCCCCGCTCGCGCACACCGCGGAAGCGTACGAACCGGTTCCGATGAGCGCGAAGTTCTCCAACGAGCCGGTACCCGGCTCGAAATAGCCCGTGTGGCTCTTGGCCCCGGCGGCCGAGAGCCGCCGTGCGCCGAAGGCGGCGGAGACCGGATCGGCCCCGTGGCCCACCCCGCCGAGCTCCAGGTGCGGTACGTCCGCGATCCAGTCCCCGGAGTCCCGCATCGCCCACACGCGGGCCGAGGTGTGCAGCTCGGCCGCGTTCTGCACGCGCATGCCCGGGCTGCCCGAGACCACCACGTCGGTCACCCGGCGCGGCAGGTCGGGGGCGGCGACCCCGCAGACCACCGAGCCGTAGCTGTGGCAGAACAGCGTCACCGGCGCCGCGCCGGGCAGCGCCGCGGCCAGCGAGCGCAGTCGTACGGCGCCCTGCGCGGCCAGTCGGCCGGTGGCCGCGTCCACGCCGAGCCCGTCGGGGCTGACGTAACCGGCCCAGGCGATGACCGCGGTCCGGGTGCCCGGAGCGGCGCTGCGCTCGGCCTCGTAGAGCGACTCGGCCATGCCGACCGGAGCGCTGTAGCGGCGCTGCGAGCGCTCGAAGGTGATCAGGTCGGTGTCGACGCCCGGCACGACGACCGAGACGCGCTGCGCCCGGTCCAGGTCGCCGAAGACCTCGGCCACCAGGCCCTCGCCGGTCGGATCGAAGACGAGGATCTGCCGCGAGGGGTCGGCCAGGGACTCCAGCCGGTGCAGCCGCCGGGTCGCCTCGTCCCGGTCGGCCGGGGTCAGCGCCACGTCCTGGGAGCGGACCTCCTCGGTCCGGCTGGCCTGGACGAGGGAGCGCCGGTTGGCCCGGAAGCGGGTCTGGGCGGGTACCCCGTCGAGGTTGCCGACGACCAGGGGATAGGTGTCGGCGAGCCGACCCCGCTCCGCCCCGTCGAGTTCGGAGAAGAACCGCGCGACGGTCCGTACGGGGGCGTCGGCGGCCGGTACCGGGCGGCCGCCGATCCGGGCTCCGGCCCAGGCGGCCAGGGCCGTCCTGCGGACGGAGACGTTCTCCTCGGGCCGGTGCACGGCCGTCCAACCGGTCGTCGCCAGCATGACGAAGACCACCACGAGCGCGAGCAGGGCGTGCACCGCGCCCGGGCTGGGCGAGGTGGCGGGGGAGGCGGGGCCGTGCAGGCCGGAGAGGTTCACTGGGAGACAGCCTAGGAGACCTTTCCGGCCCGCGGGACGCCGGGTGACAGGGGTCACGGGCCCTCGGGCACAACCGTCACCGAGGGGCTCCGGACCATCTCGTTCAGGTACGAATCGGGCGCCAGTCGGCGGCCATGGCGGGGCCGATCTGGTCGAGGTAGTCCTCGGTCATCCGGCGGATCGCGGCGACGCTCGTGTCCTCGCCCTGCCCCCAGAGCCGCCCGGTCACCCGCATCACCCCGGAGAACGCCGCGACCACGACCCGGGGCCGCGGGTCGGCGTCCACGTCCAGGCCCTCGCGCGCCGCGATCAGCCGGGCGGTGCGCTCCTCCAGCTCGGTGGAGCGGCGCAGGTGGACGGCGAGCAGCGCGGGCGTGGACTCGATGAGCTGGTAGGCCCGCATGTGCAGGTCGACCGGGACCACCTCGCCGACGGCCTCCTCGATGGTGTCCCAGGCGGTGAGCACCGCGTTGCGCAGGGCCGCCAGCGGACCCTCGGCGGCCGGCCGGGCGGCGAGCGCGGCCACGAAGTGGCCCTCCACCAGGTCCTGGACGGCGAAGGCGACCTCCTCCTTGCTGGCGAAGTACCGGAAGAAGGTGCGCTGGGAGACCTCGACGGCGTCGGTGATCTCGTCGACGGTCGTCTCCTCGTAGCCCTGCGTGGTGAAGAGCACGAGGGAGGCGCGCAGCAGGGCGTCGCGGGTGCGGCGCTTCTTGCGTTCGCGCAGGCCGGCGGGGGTGGGCGGCGGCGGGGCGGGGGGCGCGGGGCGCGCCGTCGGTGCGCCGGTCCGCTGGTCGGTCATCACCGCGGGGGTCCTCTTCTTCGGGTTCTTCGGGTTCTTCGGGCTGCTGGGCGGGGTGGGCGGTCAGGGTACCTGTGACCGACGTGACAGCGGCTGTCTTGTTGGGCCGTCTGTGAAGTGTCAGTCGCTGTCACTATCCTGTTCTCATGACTCGTCAGATCAGCCTCGACAAGCAGGTGCCCGACGGGGGCACCGCGGCGAAAAGGCCCTCAGGTCTGCGCGGCCACCCCTGGCTGACCCTCTTCGCCGTCGCGCTCGGCGTCATGATGGTCACCCTCGACGGCACGATCGTCGCGGTCGCCAACCCCGCCATCACCGACGACTTCCACGCCTCCCTCGCCGAGGTGCAGTGGATCACCAACGGCTACCTGCTGGCCCTCGCGGTCTCCCTGATCACCGCCGGCAAGCTCGGCGACCGCTTCGGCCACCGCCAGACCTTCCTCATAGGCATCGCCGGATTCGCCGCGTCCTCCGCCGCGATCGGCCTCTCCTCCAGCGTCGAGTTCGTCATCGGCTTCCGCGTCGCGCAGGGCGTCTTCGGCGCCCTGCTGATGCCCGCCGCGCTCGGCCTGCTGCGCGCCAGCTTCCCCGCCGAGAAGCTCAACATGGCCATCGGCATCTGGAGCATGGTCATCGGCGCCTCGACCGCCGGCGGACCCATCGTCGGCGGGCTGCTCGTCGAGCACGTCAACTGGCAGTCCGTCTTCTTCATCAACGTGCCCGTCGGCATCCTCGCCCTCGGGTTCGGCCTGTTCATCCTGCTCGACCACCGGGCCGAGAACGCCCCCCGGTCCTTCGACGTCGTGGGCATCCTGCTGCTGTCCGCGGCGATGTTCTCGCTGATCTGGTCCCTGATCAAGGCCTCCGAGTGGGGCTGGGGCGGCAGTCGGACCCTGCTCTTCCTCGCCGGGTCGCTCGTCTGCTTCGCGCTCTTCGCCTTCTGGGAGACCCGGGTCGCCGAGCCGCTGGTCCCGCTCGGCATGTTCCGCTCGCTGCCGCTCTCCGCGGGCGTCGTGCTCATGGTCCTGATGGCCTTCGCCTTCATGGGCGGGCTCTTCTTCGTCACCTTCTACCTGCAGAACGTGCACGGCATGAGCCCCGTGGACAGCGGCCTGCACCTGCTGCCGCTCACCGGCATGATGATCGTCGGATCGCCGCTCGCGGGCCTCGCGATCACCAGGATCGGCCCGCGCCTCCCGCTGATCGCGGGCATGGTCGCCACCGCCGTGGCCTGCTTCGGAATGTCCCGGCTCACCCCGGACACCGGCACCCTCACGATGTCCGTCTGGTTCGGCCTCATGGGCCTGGGCCTGGCCCCCGTCATGGTCGGCGCCACCGAGGTCATCGTCGGCAACGCCCCGCTGGAGATCTCCGGGGTCGCCGGCGGGCTCCAGCAGGCCGCCATGCAGGTCGGCGGCAGCCTCGGCACCGCCGTGCTCGGCGCGGTCATGGCCAACGAGGTGTCCTCCTCCTTCGCCGACAAGTGGAGCGCGGCGCAGCTGCCGCCGCTCACCCCCGAACAGGCCGAGCAGGCCGCGGGCGCCGTCACGGTGGGCGCGGCGCCGGTCCCCGAAGGGGCCCCCGAGGCCCTCGCGCGGGCCATCACGGCGGTGGCCCATGACACTTTCGTGTCAGGCATGCACACCGCCTTCGTCGTCGCCGGCTGCGTCGCCGTGGGCGCCGCGGTGGTCGCGGGCTTCACCCGGCGCGGGGAGAACGCGGGCGCGGGCGCGGGAGCGGCCCACATCTGACCCGCGCGGGCGTCAACTCCGCGGCCCGCCCAGCCCCGCCGGACCCGTCCGGCGGGGCTGTCGCCTATCCGGGTGGACCGGCCCGAGAGGTCTTCCGGCCGACCGTCGTCGCAGGTCAGCGTGGTGTCAGCGGCACTCGCCACGGACCTCTCGGCCCACCGGGCCACCCGTACGAGTGCCTTGTGACCACAAGGAGTTGACCCGTCATGCGTACGAGTTCCACCACCGTGCTCGCCGCCGTCTTCCTGGCCGCCACCACCCTGCTCCCCGGCGCGGCCTCCGCCGCCCACGCCGCCGGTCCGCCGCCGCTGGGGGCCTGCGCCACCGGGCAGCTCTGCTTCTGGGCCAAGCCGGACTTCAAGGGCACGAAGCAGATCCACGAACTGACCGACCTGACGACCAACGACTGCGTCTCGCTGCCGCCGGGCAAGAGCGCGCAGGCCCTCGCCAACCGGACCGGACGGCCGGTGACCACCTACCAGTCGGCCGAGTGCATCGAGACCGGCGAGTTCCAGACCTACCCCGGCGACGGCACCTGGCTGCCCCAGTCCCCCTACCAGGTGAGGGCGTTCAAGGTGTGGGAGCGATAGCCGCGGGCTCCGGGTGCGGAGCCGGTACGTCGGCCCCCGCGCCCGGGGTCGCCCCGCCGAGCCGGGCGACCTCGGCGCGCAGGGCCCGTACCTCCTCGGTCAGCTCGAAGAGGGCGGCCGCCTGGAGCCGCTCCGCCTGGTCGTCGCGCTCGAACCGGGAGATGAACCAGGCCGCGATGTTCGCGGTCACCACACCCAGCAGCGCGATCCCCGACAGCATCAGGCCGACCGCGACCAGCCGCCCCAGACCCGTCGTGGGGGAGTGGTCCCCGTATCCCACGGTGGTCATCGTGGTGAAGGACCACCAGACCGCGTCCTGGAGGTTGCGAATGTTGCCGCGCGGGGCGTCGCGCTCCACGCTCAGCACGGCCAGCGAGCCGAACATCAGCAGCCCCACCACCGCCCCCGCCACATAGGTGGTCAGCCGCACCTGCGGGGCCATCCGGGCCCGCCGCCCCACCAGCAGCAGCGTCGACACCAGCCGCAACAGCCGCAGCGGCTGGATCATCGGCAGCAGCACCGCCGCCAGGTCCAGCCAGTGCGTGCGCACGAACAACCGCCGGTCCGCCGCCAACCCCAACCGCACCGCGTAGTCCCCCGCGAACACGCTCCACACCACCCACTCCGTCAGCAGGCACGCCTCGTGCACGGAGCGGTCCGCGTCGGGAACGATGATCGGGACGGCGTACGCGACGCCGAAGGCCACCGCGCACACGAGCAGGGGGAGCTGGGTGCGTCGCTCCCAGCGGAGCTGCGCGGGCTGTTCCTTCATGCGGGGCATCGTAGGGAACGACGGCGGGGCGCCGGGGACCAGCCACCCAAAAGGTCCCCCGCGCCCCGCCGGACAACGCGCCCGTGACGGCTAGGCGTCCCCGCCCGCCGCGCCCGGGTCGGCCGCCGTGACGTCCAGCAGCTGGTAGCGGTCGATGGCCTGCTTGAGCACCGAACGGTCGATCTGCCCGGCCTTGGCCAGCTCGGTCAGCGTCGCCAGCACCACCGACTGGGCGTCGATGTGGAAGAAGCGACGGGCCGCGCCGCGCGTGTCCGCGAAGCCGAAGCCGTCCGCGCCCAGCGAGGTGTACGCACCCGGCACCCAGCGCGAGATCTGGTCCGGGACCGCCCGCATCCAGTCCGAGACGGCCACGAACGGCCCCTCGGCACCGGACAGCTTGCGCGTCACGTACGGGACGCGCTGGTCCTCCTCCGGGTGGAGCAGGTTGTGCGTCTCCACCTCGACCGCGTCGCGGCGCAGCTCGTTCCAGGAGGTCGCCGACCAGACGTCCGCCCGGACGTTCCACTCCGCGGCCAGGATCCGCTGCGCCTCCAGCGCCCACGGCACCGCCACGCCCGAGGCCATGAGCTGCGCCGGGACGCCGCCCTCGGTCCCGCGGGAGATCCGGTGGATGCCCTTGAGGATGCCGTCCACGTCGACGTCCGCCGGCTCGGCCGGGTGCTGGATCGGCTCGTTGTAGACGGTCATGTAGTAGAAGACGTCCTCGGCGGCCGGGCCGTACATCCGGCGCAGGCCGTCCTTGACGATGTGCGCGATCTCGTACCCGTAGGCCGGGTCGTAGGCGACGCAGCCCGGGTTGGTCGAGGCCAGCAGCTGGGAGTGACCGTCGGCGTGCTGGAGGCCCTCACCCGTCAGGGTGGTCCGACCGGCGGTCGCGCCGAGCACGAAACCGCGCGCGAGCTGGTCGGCCATCTGCCAGAACTGGTCACCCGTGCGCTGGAAACCGAACATCGAGTAGAAGACGTAGACCGGGATCAGCGGCTCGCCGTGCGTCGCGTACGCCGAACCCGCGGCGATCAGCGAGGCCGTGCAGCCAGCCTCCGAGATGCCGTCGTGCAGCATCTGGCCGGTCGGGGACTCCTTGTACGCGAGCAGCAGGTCGCGGTCGACCGCCTCGTACTGCTGGCCCAGCGGGTTGTAGATCTTGGCGCTCGGGAAGAACGCGTCCATGCCGAAGGTGCGGTACTCGTCCGGCGCGATCAGCACGAACCGCTTGCCGATCTCCTTGTCCCGCATCAGGTCCTTCAGGATGCGGACGAAGGCCATGGTGGTGGCGATCGACTGCTGTCCCGAGCCCTTCTTGGCGGCCGCGTACGTCTTGTCGTCCGGCAGCTGCAGCGGCTTGGCGCGCACGACGCGGGTCGGCACGTAGCCGCCCAGGGCGCTGCGGCGGTCGTGCATGTACTGGATCTCGGGGGAGTTGCGGCCCGGGTGGTAGTACGGCGGGGCGCCGCCCTCGAGCTGCTGGTCCGTGATCGGGATGTGCAGCCGGTCGCGGAAGCGCTTGAGGTCGTCGACCGTCAGCTTCTTCATCTGGTGGGTCGCGTTGCGGCCCTCGAAGTTCGGGCCCAGCGTCCAGCCCTTGACCGTCTGGGCCAGGATCACGGTCGGCTGGCCCTTGTGCGCCTTGGCCGCCGCGTAGGCCGCGTAGACCTTCTTGTGGTCGTGCCCGCCGCGGCCCAGGTGCTGGATCTGCTGGTCGGACATGTTCTCGACCATCGCGCGCAGCCGGTGGTCGCCGCCGAAGAAGTGGTCACGGATGTACGCGCCCGACTCGGTGGCGTACGTCTGGAACTGCCCGTCGGGGGTGGTGTTCATCTTGTTGACCAGGATGCCGTCGCGGTCCTGGGCCAGCAGCGGGTCCCAGGAACGGTCCCAGATCAGCTTGATGACGTTCCAGCCGGCGCCGCGGAACTGCGACTCCAGCTCCTGCATGATCTTGCCGTTGCCGCGCACCGGGCCGTCGAGGCGCTGGAGGTTGCAGTTGACGACGAAGGTCAGGTTGTCGAGGCCCTCGCGGGCGGCGATGGACAGCTGGCCGAGCGACTCCGGCTCGTCCATCTCGCCGTCACCGAGATACGCCCAAACGTGGGACTTGGAGGTGTCCGCGATCCCGCGCGCCTCCATGTACCGGTTCATCCGGGCCTGGTAGATCGCGCCGAGCGGGCCGAGGCCCATCGAGACGGTGGGGAACTCCCAGAAGTCCGGCATCAGCCGCGGGTGCGGGTAGCTGGAGAGGCCGTACGGCGCCTTCGACTTCTCCTGGCGGAACGCGTCGAGCTGCTGCTCGGAGAGCCGGTCCAGGAGGTAGGCGCGGGCGTAGATGCCGGGGGAGGCGTGGCCCTGGAAGAAGATCTGGTCGCCGCCGTCGCCCTCGTCCTTGCCCCGGAAGAAGTGGTTGAAGCCCACGTCGTAGAGGGAGGCGGAGGAGGCGAAGGTCGCGATGTGGCCGCCGACCCCGATGCCCGGGCGCTGCGCGCGCGAGACCATCACGGCCGCGTTCCAGCGGGTCGCGTTCAGGACCTTGCGCTCGATCTCCTCGTTGCCGGGGAAGAAGGGCTCGTCCTTGGTCGCGATGGTGTTCACGTAGTCCGTGCTGCGCATCTCGGGCACGGCCACGCGCTTCTCGCGGGCCCGCTCGATCAGCCGCAGCATCAGGTAGCGGGCACGCTCACGGCCCCGCTCGTCGACCGCTGAGTCGAGGGAGTCGAGCCACTCCTGAGTCTCCTCCGGATCGAAGTCCGGGACCTGACTCGGCAGGCCGCCAATGATGATCGGGTTGCGATCGGATGCGGAAGCCACGCTGTTCCTTCGCTGTCGGGGGAGTCGTGCCTTGGGGCGCCGGCTCCCATCGTCTACCGCTCGGCCGAAAACGTCATCTGTACCGCTGGGTAACAGCTGGAATATCAGGCCACACTCAAGGGGTGGGGAGCGGGTCCGGCCAAATCGCAACCTTACGCCCAAGTCGTTCGGCACCTTCGTAAGGCCGTTCGTCCTTCAAACAAGTGCCAAAGTCCCCATCGCGTGCCGAATGCGTCCCAATGGTGTGGGATGAATCACGAGGGGTTCGCGCGGGCAGGCTTAAAGTTGCGGCGAGACCGCCGCAATCGTCACCGTTTCGACGGTCTCGGCCACCGGGTACTTGCGCGATCCGCCGCGTCCGTGTGGACTACGCCCAATGCTGCGCGTACGCGCGCCGCCGAAGACATTCACCGATACATGAGCAGGAGGCACCCCGTGAGCGCGACCGCGGACCACGCGGAGACCAGTCTGGTTTCCAGGCTGGGTTTCGAGTCCGAACAGGTGGTCCAGGAGATCGGCTACGACGACGACGTCGATCAGGAATTCCGTGAGGCCATCGAGGACCACATCGGGGGTGATCTCGTCGACGAGGAGTACGACGACGTCGCCGATGCGGTGCTGCTCTGGTTCCGGGACGAAGACGGCGATCTGACGGACACGCTGGTCGACTCCATCAACTTGGTGGAGGACGGCGCACTGATCCTGCTGCTGACCCCCAAGACCGGTCGTCCCGGTTACGTCGAGGCCAGCGACATCAGCGAGGCCGCCCAGACGGCGGGCCTGGCGCAGACCAAGAGCGTCAGCGTCGGCAAGGAGTGGGCCGCCAGCAAGCTGGTCACCCCCAAGGCCGCCAAGTCCAAGCGCTAGCCACGCGCCCAGACAAGTGGAGGAACCCCGTCGGCCCCGGTCGGCGGGGTTTCTGCTGTTCCTACCCCCGGGCGCATACGGTCCTGTGGGGGCCTCGCCTAGGCTGGGCCTCACCCGAACGGCTCAATGAAGGGATACGAGAGATGGCGATCGAGGTCGGCACCAAGGCCCCGGACTTCGTACTGAAGGACAATCACGGCGCCACCGTGCGGCTCGCCGATTTCCGCGGCGAGAAGGCCGTGGTCCTGCTCTTCTACCCCTTCGCCTTCACCGGCGTCTGCACGGGCGAGCTGTGCGAGCTGCGCGACCAGCTGCCGCGGTTCCAGAACGACGACGTACAGCTGCTGGCGGTCTCCAACGACTCCGTGCCGACCCTGCGCGTCTTCGGCGAGCAGGAGGGCCTGGAGTATCCGCTGCTGTCGGACTTCTGGCCGCACGGCGAGACCTCCCGTGCCTACGGCGTCTTCGACGAGGAGAAGGGCTGCGCGGTCCGCGGCACCTTCATCATCGACAAGGACGGCATCGTGCGCTGGACCGTCGTCAACGGGCTGCCCGACGCGCGTGACCTGAACGAGTACATCAAGGCGCTCGACAGCATCTGAGCCGCTATCGCACGTTTCCGTACGAAAACCCCGTACGGGCGGGAACCCGTCACTAGGATCGAAGCGTTGATCCGGTAGCAACCGCACGACGGGGCACCGCCCCACACGAAACCAATGGAGGACCCGTGGGAGTCAGCCTCAGCAAGGGCGGCAACGTCTCGCTGACCAAGGCCGCGCCGAACCTGACGGCGGTCATCGTCGGTCTGGGCTGGGACGCTCGCACCACCACCGGTGTCGACTTCGACCTCGACGCCAGCGCGATCCTGACCAACGACCAGGGCAAGGTCGCCAGCGACGCCAACTTCGTGTTCTTCAACAACCTGAAGAGCCCCGACGGCTCGGTCGAGCACACCGGTGACAACACCACCGGTGAGGGCGAGGGCGACGACGAGGCGATCAAGGTCAACCTCGCCGGCGTCCCGGCCGACGTCAACAAGATCGTCTTCCCGGTCTCGATCTACGAGGCCGAGGCCCGCCAGCAGAGCTTCGGCCAGGTCCGCAACGCCTACATCCGCGTCGTGAACCAGGCCGACAACACCGAGCTCGCCCGCTACGACCTCTCCGAGGACGCCTCGACCGAGACCGCCATGGTCTTCGGCGAGCTGTACCGCAACGGCGCGGAGTGGAAGTTCCGTGCCATCGGCCAGGGCTACGCCTCGGGCCTGCGCGGCATCGCGCAGGACTTCGGCGTCAACGTCTGAGACCGAGCGTGAGCCCGGGCCCGCAGGGGGCCGGGTCCGAGGGGCAAGAGCAGATCACCGTCCGGCGCCGTGCACAGTCGTGTACGGCGCCGGATGTTCTTCATCGGCGTACCGTCGCCGGCACATCTCCGGGGAGGACCACATCATGGGCGTCACACTCGCCAAGGGGGGCAATGTCTCCCTCTCCAAGGCCGCACCGAACCTGACCCGGCTGCTGGTCGGCCTCGGCTGGGACGCGCGCTCGACCACGGGCGCCGACTTCGACCTCGACGCCAGCGCCCTGCTGTGTGCGGGCGGCCGGGTGCTCGGCGACGAGTACTTCGTCTTCTACAACAACCTGAAGAGCCCCGAGGGCTCCGTCGAACACACGGGGGACAACCTCACCGGTGAGGGTGAGGGCGACGACGAGTCGGTGCTGATCGACCTCACCAAGGTGCCGGCGGCCTGCGACAAGATCGTCTTTCCCGTCTCGATCCATGACGCCGATGCCCGCGGGCAGTCGTTCGGCCAGGTCACCAATGCTTTCATCCGCGTCGTGAACCAGGCGGACGGCCAGGAGTTGGCGCGCTACGACCTTTCGGAAGACGCGTCCAGCGAGACCGCGATGATCTTCGGAGAGGTCTACCGCTACGGCGCCGAATGGAAGTTCAGGGCGGTGGGGCAGGGGTACGCGTCGGGCCTGCGGGGCATCGCTCTAGACTTCGGGGTCAACGTTTCGTAAAGCCGTACAAGACGATGGGGTGCCCGTGGTTCTGAAAACCTTCGGCTGGTCGTTCGCAGTTACTGCGCTCGGTCTGGTCGCGGCGGTTCTCTACGGGGGGTGGACCGCGTTCGGGATCGTCGCGATCCTGTCCATCCTGGAGATCTCGCTGTCCTTCGACAATGCGGTGGTCAACGCCGGAATCCTGAAGAAGATGAATGCCTTCTGGCAGAAGATCTTCCTCACCGTGGGCGTCCTCATCGCCGTGTTCGGCATGCGCCTGGTCTTCCCCGTCGTGATCGTGGCGATCACCGCGAGCATCGGCCCCATCGAGGCCGTCGATCTCGCGATGACCGACAAGGACCGCTACCAGCAGCTCGTGACGGACGCCCACCCGTCCATCGCGGCCTTCGGTGGCATGTTCCTGCTGATGATCTTCCTCGACTTCATTTTCGAGGACCGCGACATCAAGTGGCTCGCCTGGCTGGAGCGTCCCCTCGCCAAGCTCGGCAAGATCGACATGCTGTCGGCCTGCATCGCGCTGATCGTCCTGCTGATCACGTCGTTCACCTTCGCCGCCCACGCCCACCAGCACGGCGGCCTGGAGGTCGACAAGGCGCAGACCGTACTGGTCTCCGGCATCGCCGGTCTGATCACGTACATGATCGTCGGCGGTCTCTCCGGCTACTTCGAGAACAAGCTCGAAGAAGAGGAGGAGGCCGAGCACGAGGCCGAGGAAGAGGCCAAGCGGACCGGCAAGAGCGTCTCGGCGGTCGCCATGGCCGGCAAGGCCGCGTTCTTCATGTTCCTCTACCTGGAGGTCCTGGACGCGTCCTTCTCCTTCGACGGGGTCATCGGCGCCTTCGCGATCACCAACGACATCGTGCTGATGGCCCTCGGCCTCGGCATCGGTGCCATGTACGTCCGTTCGCTGACGGTCTACCTGGTCCGCCAGGGCACCCTCGACGACTACGTCTACCTGGAGCACGGCGCGCACTACGCCATCGGCGCGCTCGCCGTCATCCTGCTCGTCACCATCCAGCACGAGATCAACGAGGTCATCACCGGCCTCGTCGGCGTGGTGCTGATCGCCTGGTCCTTCTGGTCCTCGGTGCGCCGGAACAAGCGCATGGAGCTGGAGGAGTCCGCCGCCGAGGCATGATCGCGGCGGTAATGCGGAACGCTCAACTGCGGGGCGGCTCGGGGTACTCCCGCGCCGCCCCGTCCCGTACCGGGCCAGCCAGGGGGATGGACATGGGCTTCACCGATTTCTTCGACGGTCTCAGGGGCGCTCGCGCCTCGCAGTTCCAGTCGGGCAGCGCCTCGTCGAACGCGATAGAGCTGACGAAACGCCACTCCACGGTCTCGCTCACCAAACAGGGGGCGGTGCACGGGAACCTGCGCGTCAACCTGTCCTGGCGGATGCGCACCTCGGACTTCGGGGGGGCGTCCGGCGCCGGGGGACAGCGCCTGCGCCATCCGTTCAAACTCTTCAAACCGGACATGGTGCAGGCGCACACCCAGGGCGTGGTCAACGTCGACCTGGACCTCGGCTGCCTGTACGAACTGACCGACGGCACCCGGGGGGTCGTACAGCCGCTCGGCAAGCTGCTCGGCGACATCAACGACCCGCCGTACGTCAAGCTCAGCGGCGACGACCGGTTCGGCTCGGCCTCGGGGGAGACCCTCTACGTCAACCTCGACCACGCGGACGAGATCAAGCGGCTCCTGGTCTTCGTCTACATCTACGACCAGACCCCGGCCTTCGACCGGACGCACGCCCTGGTCACCCTCTACCCGATCACCGGGCCCCGGATCGAGATCTCCCTCGACGAGCGGCAGCCGCAGGCGCGCTCCTGCGCGGTGGTCCTGCTGGAGAAGGTCAAGGGGGAGCTCGTCGTGCGGCGCGAGGTCAAGTTCGTCTACGGCTTCCAGGCCGAGCTGGACCGGCTGTACGGCTGGGGGCTCCAGTGGGGGCGGGGTTACAAGACCACCAAGGCGTGAGGGCGTCGCCCGCGACGCCCGCGGTGGCCGTGGCCGCCGCGGGGCCCGTGGTCGGAGCCCGGCCCCCGGTCGCAGCCGCGGCTCAGCGGCGGAGGAACTGCGGCCCCTGGACGGGCAGCCGGAAGGAGGGGTCGCCGACCGGCACCGGCGAGACGTGCTGCGGGTAGCCGTAGGCGGGCTGCGCGGCGGGCGGGGCCTGGGTGGGGCCCACCGGGGGCACCGTCGGCGCCGTGGCGGGCGTCTGCGGCCGCATCGCGGAGGTCCGGTCGTCCTGCCCCGTCGGCGCGGCCTGCGCCTCCCCCGCGCCGTCGTCCACCGAGATCCCGTGGTCGGTGGCCAGCCCGACGAGGCCGTTGGAGTACCCCTCGCCCAGCGCGCGGAACTTCCACCCCTCGCCCCGGCGGTAGACCTCCCCGCACATCAGGGCCGTCTCCGCACCCGTCTCGGGCCGCACGTCGAAGTAGGCGAGCGGCTCGGCGCCCCCGCTGACCGTGGCGTCGTAGAGCAGGATCCGCAGGTCCCCGACGCGCTGGAAGGGCACGTCCTCGGCCGAGACGACCACCAGCACCCGGTCCACCCAGGCGGGCACCGAGACCAGGTCCATCTGGACGGCGTCGGTGACCGCGTCGCCGACCCGCTTCTTGCCCAGCCGCCACACCGCGCCGGAGGGGTGCCGGGGCTGGTTGTAGAAGACGAAGTCCTCATCGGAACGCACACGGCCGTCCGCCCCCACGAGCAGCGCCGAGGCGTCCACGTCCGGCACCTCGGGTCCACCGGTCCAGCGCAGCACCGCCCGGACCGCAGCGGCGGTCACCGGGACGTTGGAGCCCTTCTGCATCGCGTGCGTCATGCCGGTCATCCTGCCCTCCCGGGGCGGGCCGGGACAATGCGGGCCCCCTGGAGTGTCGTGCGCGGCCCTTGTGAGCGCTCGTCGAGCTGTGCATGGTGCAAGAGGGTTACCCGAACTTCATGTGCTTGAGGAACTCTTGGAACTCATTCGTACGTACTATTACCGGCCATGCCACTGGGGCCGCCGAGGCAGTACGGGGGAAGCACATGCGTCATTTCGGGCACATATCGCCCACTGTCCGTGAGGGCCTCTTCCATCAGGAGCCGGTCGAGTTCACCGCGGACTCGCCCGCCCGTACCCTCGCGGCGGCGCTGGGGGCCACCCTCTACAGCCCCGCCACCCGACCCCACCTCGCGGCCGACGTGGCCAAGCAGGCGGGCCGCGGAGTCGTCTCCATGGTCCTCTGCCTGGAGGATTCCATCAGCGACGCCGATGTGGCGGGGGGCGAGGAGAACCTCATCCGGCAGTTCGCCGAGATCGACGCGAGCGCCGAGGAGCCCCCGCTGCTCTTCATCCGGATCCGCGAACCCGAACAGATATCCGATCTCGTGCGGCGGCTCGGCCGGTCGGCGCGCCGATTGGCCGGATTCGTACTGCCGAAATTCACGGAGAGTCGCGGAACCGCCTTTCTCGACGCCGTGCGGCAGGCCCAGGAAGAGGGCGGGCGCCACCTCTACGCCATGCCCGTCCTGGAGACCCCCGACCTGCTCCACCTGGAAACCCGGGTGGAGGCCCTCGCGGGCATCTCGCGCACGGTCAACGCCTACCGGGACCAGGTGCTCGCCCTGCGGCTGGGCGTGACCGACTTCTGCTCGGCGTACGGGCTGCGCCGCACCCCCGACATGACCGCCTACGACGTCCAGATCGTCGCGGGCGTGATCGCCGACGTGGTCAACGTGCTGAGCCGGGCCGACGGCACCGGCTTCACCGTCACCGGCCCGGTCTGGGAGTACTTCCGCAGCCAGCAGCGCCTCTTCAAGCCCCAGCTGCGCCGCAGCCCCTTCCTGGAGGAGGGCGTCGAGGAGCTGCGCACCGCGCTCATCGAGCACGACCTGGACGGCCTGCTCCGCGAGATCGAACTCGACCGGGCGAACGGCCTCCTCGGCAAGACCTGCATCCATCCGGCGCACGTCACGCCGGTGCACGCGCTGTCGGTGGTCTCCCACGAGGAGTTCAGCGACGCCCAGGACATCCTGCGCCCCGAGCGCGGTGGTGGTGGAGTGATGCGGTCGGCCTATACGAACAAGATGAACGAAGTGAAGCCCCACCGGGCCTGGGCCGAACGCACCATGCTGCGCGCGGAGGTCTTCGGTGTGGCCAAGGAGGAGGTCGGCTTCGTCGATCTCCTCACCGCCGGACTCAAGGTCTGAACCGGGGTCCGGCCGGTGTCGACGACGAGGAAGGGCAAGAAGATCGAAGCGGTGTGGTCGGGAGCAGGGATGCCGTCGGGAGCGCAGGAGCCGCCGGGAACCGCCGTGTGGTCGGGGACCTGGGTCGCGGACCGGCTGGGCGTCGCCCTGGAGGAGGCGCGGGCCCCGGCCGCTCCCGGCGCCCCGGACGCCCCCGCTCCGGGGCCCCGGCTCGACGAGCTGCTCGGGCTGGCGCTGCGCCGCAACCCCAAGCGGGCGCACCTGCTCGTGTCCCAGGTGCTCGGCAAGCACGTCCCGCAGTCCCCGGCGGTCGTCCACGGCGCCGGCCACGGGCTGGGGCTGCGGGTGCGCGAGCTGCTGGGCGACGCGGCCGCCTCCGCCGTGGTGCTCGGCTACGCCGAGACCGCGACCGGGCTCGGCCACAGCGTCGCCGACGGCCTCGGCGCGGCTCCCTACCTGCACTCCACCCGCCGCCCGGTGCACGGCGTCGCGCCCGCCGGGGGCTTCGAGGAGGCCCACTCGCACGCCACCTCGCACCTGCTGCTGCCGCAGGACCCCGAGCTGCTGGCGGGCACCGGGCCCCTGGTGCTGGTCGACGACGAGTTCTCCACCGGCAACACCGTCCTGAACACCATCCGCGACCTGCACGCACGCCACCCCCGCGGCCACTACGTCGTGGTCGCCCTGGTCGACATGCGCTCGGCGGCCGACCGCGCCCGGCTCACCGCCTTCGCGGAAGGGCTCGGCGCCCGGGTGGACCTGATCGCCCTGGCGAGCGGCACCGTACGGCTCCCGGAAGGGGTCCTGGAGCGGGGCACGCGGCTGGTCGAGGAGTACGAGTCCCGCGCCGCCGACGCGACCCCGGCGACCCCGGCGGCCCCCGCGGCCGCCTTCGCCCCCGCCGACCGGATCCGCCTCGACTGGCCCGCCGGGCTCCCCGACGGGGGCCGGCACGGTTTCACGCCCGCCCACCGGGCCCGCCTGGAGGCGGCGCTGCCCGCCCTCGGGGCGCAGCTCGCCCGCGCCCTGGGCCAGGGATCCGGTCGGGGCCCGGGCCGGGTCCTCGTACTCGGCAACGAAGAGCTGATGTACGCCCCGCTGCGGCTCGCCCTGGCCCTGGAGGAGACCGGCGCCGCCACCGAGGTGCGCTTCTCCACCACCACCCGCTCGCCCGTCCTGGCCGTCGACGACCCCGGCTACGCGATCCGCACCCGGCTGGTCTTCCCCGCCCACGACGACCCGGCCGACGGGCCCGGCGAGCGCTACGCCTACAACGTCGCCGCCGGCTCCGCCGGAGCGCGCTTCGACACCGTGGTCGTGGTCGTGGACTCGGTCGGCGACACCCCGGCCCTGCACGCCCCGGACGGCCTCCTGGCCCGTCTCGCCCCGCACACCGACCGGGTCGCGCTGGCCGTCGTACCGTCCTACACGCCCGTACCCGCCCCCGTACCCGACGACCGGCGGGAGCCGATCATGCTGCCCGAGCCCCTGCGCGGACCCGCGTTCTCCTCCTACCCGGCCGAGGACGTCGGCTGGCTGCTCCAGGACCTCTCGGACCTGGAGCTGGAGGCGCCCACCGAGGAGCGCGAGGAAGCCATCCAGGCGGGCGGCGCGCACTACGCCGAATCCCTGCCCGTCGAGTACCAGCCCAGCCCGCAGTACCAGGAGCTGTACCGGAGCGCGCTGAGCGCCTCCGCCGCCCGCATCGCGCGCGCGGTCGGCACGGTCACCGAGACGGTCCTCGCCGAGCGCTCCCCGCGCCCCGTGCTGGTCTCGCTGGCCCGCGCGGGCACCCCGGTCGGCGTCCTCATGCGCCGCTGGGCGCGGCACCGGCACGGCCTGGACCTGCCGCACTACGCCGTCTCTATCGTGCGCGGCCGGGGCATCGACGCCAACGCCCTGCGCTGGCTGGCCGCCCACCACGACCCGGCCGACGTCGTCTTCGTCGACGGCTGGACCGGCAAGGGCGCCATCACCCGCGAACTCAAGGCGGCCCTCGACGCCCACCGCGAGGAGACCGGCGGCCCCGGCTTCGACCCGGAGATCGTCGTCCTCGCCGACCCCGGCGGCTGCGTGTCGACGTACGGCACCCGCGAGGACTTCCTGATCCCCTCCGCCTGCCTCAACTCGACCGTCTCCGGGCTCATATCCCGGACCGTGCTGCGCTCCGACCTGGTCGGCCCGGACGACTTCCACGGCGCGAAGTTCTACCGCGAGCTGGCCGGGGCCGACGTCTCCGTCGACTTCGTCGACACCGTCGCCGCCCGCTTCGACGAGGTCGCCGACGCGGTCGACGCCGAGGTCAAGGAGCTGCTGGCCGCGGACCGTTCGCCGACCTGGGAGGGGTGGGCCGCGGTGGAACGGATCAGCGAGGAGTACGGCATCCACGACGTGAACCTGGTCAAGCCGGGCGTCGGCGAGACCACCCGGGTGCTGCTGCGCCGCGTGCCGTGGAAGATCCTGGCCCGGCGCGGCGCCGGAGCCGACCTCGACCACGTGCGCCTGCTGGCCGAGCAGCGCGGGGTACCGGTCGAAGAGGCCGACGGCCTGCCCTACACCTGCGTAGGACTCATCCATCCCCGCTTCACACGTGGCGCCACGGGCGCCGACGGAAAGGCCGTGTCCTCCAAGTGACCGTTCTGGTAGCCAGTGATCTCGACCGTACGCTCATCTACTCGGCCGCCGCCCTCGGGCTGACCATGCCGGACCCGGTGGCCCCCCGGCTGCTGTGCGTGGAGGTGCACGAGAGCCGTCCGCTGTCCTTCATGACGGAGACGGCCGCCGCGCTGCTCGCCGAACTCACCGCCGACTCCCGCGTGGTGTTCGTCCCGACCACCACGCGCACGCGCAAGCAGTACCAGCGCATCCGCTTCCCCGGACGCCCCGCGCCCTACGCGATCTGCGCCAACGGCGGGCAGCTGCTGGTGGACGGCGCGCCCGACCGGGACTGGCGGCGCCAGGTCGGCAAGCGGCTCGCGCAGGAGTGCGCACCGCTGGAAGAGGTGCACGGGCACCTGCTGGACACCGCCGATCCGCTGTGGCTGCGCAAGGCCCGGGTGGCGGAGGACCTCTTCGCCTACCTGGTGGTGGAGCGGGACCTGGTGCCCGAGGAGTGGCTCAAGGCGCTGACCGAGTGGGCGGGGACGCGCGGATGGACCGTCTCGCTCCAGGGCCGCAAGATCTACGCCGTCCCGCGCCCGCTGACCAAGAGCGCGGCGATGCGGGAGGTGGCCCGGCGCACGGGCGCCGAGCACACGCTGGCCGCCGGGGACTCGCTGCTGGACGCGGACCTGCTGGAAGCGGCGGACGAGGGGTGGCGGCCGGGCCACGGCGAGCTGGCCGACGCGCAGTGGCACGCTCCGCACGTGCGCGCGCTGACCACCAAGGGAGTCGTGGCGGGTGAGGAGATTGTCCGTCAGTTCGGCCGTGCGGTGGGCAGACTGAGCGCATGAGCAAAGGCAACAGCACCAAGATCACCGATGAGTTGTACGCGTACGTGCTCGCCCACAACCCGCCGCTGGACGAGGTCCAGCGCGGGCTGGTCGTCACCACGGCCGAGAAGTTCCCGGACGACGCCGGAATGCAGTCGGCCGAGGAGCAGGGGCCGCTGCTGGCCTTCCTCGTCCGGCTGACCGGCGCCCGTCACATCGTGGAGGTCGGCACCTTCACCGGGTTCTCGTCGCTGTCGATGGCCCAGGCGCTGCCCCCGGACGGCCGACTGATCGCCTGCGACGTCTCCGAGGAGTGGACGGCGTACGGGCGCGAGGCCTGGGCCGCCGCCGGCGTCGCGGACCGCGTCGAGCTGCGCATCGGGCCCGCCCTGGACACGCTGCGGGCGATGCCGTTCGAGGAGCACATCGACCTCGCGTACCTCGACGCCGACAAGCAGAGCCAGATCTCCTACTGGGAGGAGCTGGTCCCGAGACTGCGTCCGGGCGCCCTGATCGTCACCGACAACACCCTCTTCCACGGCACGGTGCTGGACGAGCACGCGACGGGCTCGGCGGCCGGGGTCCGCGCCTTCAACGAGCACGTGGTGGCGGACAAGCGGATGGAGTCCGTGATGCTCGGCATCTCGGACGGCCTGACGCTGTCGCGCAAGCGGGCCTGATCTTCCGAGGGATGCTGGGCGCGGGGTGCCGGGTGAGCCGGTGGCTCAGCCGCAGCCCCCGCCGCCGCAGCAACCGCCTCCGCCTCCCGCGCGCACCGGCGCGGGGGCGGAGCTGGTACCGCCGACGGCCACGGCCGACAGCAGCTTGACGGTGTCGCCGTGTCCGGCGGGGCAGCTCGCGGGCGCGGCGGACTCGGCCATGGGCCGGCTGACCTCGAAGACGTCCTCGCAGGTCCGGCAGCGGTACTCGTAACGGGGCATGCGCACAGGCTAAGCGCTCCGGGGCGCCCTCGGGGAGACCGGGACGTACGCCCGCGCCCGGTCCTCCCTGGCCGCCTGCTCGGGATGGCGGGCGCGCCAGTACGGATTGTCGTGCGGCAGGGCGCTGCCCACCCGCCCGTACATCCCGAACCACATCAGCATCACGCCGACGACGAAGCTGAAGAGCACGTTCTGGATCCGGAAGGCCAGGAAGTTCAGGCCGGTGTCCAGCAGCGCGAGATTGACGAACCCGCTCGCGATGAACAGCAGGCCCAGCGTGATGTTGAGGGTGGAGGCGAAGCTGCCGCCGATTACCATCCCGAGCACGAGCAGCGCGCCGATGCAGATCGACAGGACGCTCAGCGTGCCGTTGGTGTTCAGGGCGAGCACCGTGTCCCCGCGGGTGCCGAAGAACCCGATCCGGTTGATCAGCCCCAGGATCCCGAAGACGATCAACAACAGCCCGGTGAGCCCCGCGCCGACGCGGTAGACCTTGCTGAGCTTGTGGTCGGCGGGCAGGTGCTCGTCCAGCTGGGCGTTGACGGGATTGAGCAGCCGACGCGCCAGCCCGGGGGAGCCCTGTGGACCGTGGGACGCGTAGGGCTCGTGGGCCACGTACGGCGCGTAGTGCTCGTGGGCCTCGTGGCACCCGTAGAGCGCATGGGGCGCGTAGGACTCATGCGAACCGGGGGGCGCGGGGGACGGGGGTGGCGCGGCGGACGCGGTGGACGTGGCGGACGCGGGGGGCGTTACCTGGGAAGACTTGCGGGGCCTGTGGAAACCGTGGGCGGCCATGACGCCCTCCTCTGCTCCGTTGCGGCACCTCCAGCATCCATCGATGCCCACCGCCGGACAACCGGGGCCTCAGGAGGCGCCGCGCCGCCCCCGCATCTCCAGGACGACCCCGGCCACGGCCGCCCGTACGCCCTCCATCTCCTGGAGGAAGTGCCAGTAGTCGGGGTGGCGCCCCTCCAGCCCGGCCAGCGCCCGCTCCACCCGCGCCACCGCCTCGTCCAGCGGCCGCGCGTGCCGCGGATCGGGCACGCTGCGCCCCTCCATCGCCAGCCGCTGCGCGTCCCGGATCGCGAACCGGGTCCGCTGGACCTCGCCCTCCGGATCCTTGGCCACCGCCTCCAGCCGGGTCAGCCGGTCCTGGGCGGTCGACACGGCCTCGTCCACCGCGTCGAACAGCTCGCGCACCGTGGTGATCAGCGCGCTGGCATCCTCCCAGCGCTGCTCCTGCCGGGCCTGTCCCGCCTCCGTCAGCCGCTGCTCCGCCTGCCGTACGGAGGCCAGCGCCTGCTCCGGCACGTGCTGCAGGTCCTGCCAGCAGTCGGCACTGAAACGGCGCCGCAGCTCGCTCAGGACCGGATCCACCCGGTCCGCCCGGTTGCGCAACGCCTGCGCCCGGGTCCGCAGGCTCACCAGCCGGCGGTCCATCTCCGCAGCCCGCTCCGGCAGCCGCTCCGCCTCCGCCCGCACCGCCTCCGCGTCCCGCAGGATCCGGTCGGCGCGCTGCACCGTGGCGGGCACCCCGTGCTGCGCGGCGCCCTGGTTCAGCATGGTCAACTCCGGGCCGAGCGCCGCGAGCCGCGCGGCCAGATCATCGGCGCGCAGGCCACCGGCCCGTACGGCGTCCAGCGCGTTGGCCGCCGCGAGCAGCGCGGCCTTGGCCCGCTCCCGGGCGGGCGCGACCCGCGCCAGCTGCGACTCGGCGTTGTCCAACAGCGGCCGCAGCCCCTGGTCGAACCGCTCCAGCTCGCCCTTGACCCGCACCAGCTCGTCCCGGGCCCGCTCCAGCTCCCGCTTGGCCCGCGCGGCCACGGCGCCGTCGAGGTCGTCCCGGTCGAGGTCGTGCGCGTCGACGGCCTCGATGTAGACCTGACTGACTTCGTCGATCCGCCGGCCCAGCTCCGCGAACCCCTCGACCGCCCGCCGCCCGGCGGGAGACCCGTCCGCGGCCGTGATCGTCTCTATCGAGATCCGCAGATCCCGCTGAGCGGTGTCCAGCTCGTAGAACGCGGCGGCGGCCGCGTCCTTGGCGGCCTGCGCCTCCGCCCGCCGGCTCTCGTCCCGCCCACCGAACCACCGCCGGGAAGCCGTCGTCACAATCCCTCTCCCGTACCGCGTCCAACCGCGTCCACCATGCCCTCGCCCATTCTCCCCCACGAGATCGCGTTTGCGTCCGGGGTCCGCCCGCCATGTAGGCTGTCCACTCATCCACGGGTGCGTAGCTCAGGGGTAGAGCGCTGCTCTTACAAAGCAGATGTCGGCGGTTCGAAACCGTCCGCGCCCACCGGTCAAAAGGCCCCCCGCCGATCATGGCGGGGGGTCTTTTGCATCCACAAGTGACGGCAACGGCTTGCTGGGATGTCGGTCCAGGTGCTTATGGTCGTGGCCATGACGACGTTTGAGCTTGTGCCCGGAGTGATCACGACGCGTGACGAGGTCGTGGCAGCTTTCGGCGGTGGGAAGTTCCAGGGCATCGAGCCGGCCAGCGCGGCGAAGAAGGTGTTCGTCTACTCCGACCCGTCCGCGGGCGAGGCGTACGGGTACACCTTCGACGGCCGTGCCGAGGATGACGAGTACGGTCCGCTGTACCTGTACACGGGCTACGGCGCCAACGGTGACCAGCAGCTCAAGAGCCGCAACAGGTCCCTGCGCTACCACGTCGAAGACGGCCGTGAGCTGCACTTGTTCGTCGCGCAGGGCAAGGTGCCCGGGGGGAGCGGCGCCATGCGCCAGCGCTACATCGGGCAGATGGTGGTGGACCCGATCAACCCCGTGGAGATCCGCCGCGGACCGGGCCAGGACCACAAGATGCGCAACGCCCTGGTGTTTCGGCTGCGGCCGGTTCCGGGGTCGGCGCCGGCCTGGAAGGAAGAGGACTGGCTCAAGCCGGCAGCGGGCAACGACGTCGAGGACGTCGACACCGTCCCGGTGATCCCGGCGCAGACCAGCGTGAAGGACAAGAAGTCCGAGCAGCACACGACCTCGGAGACGATCGCTGATGTTCCCGGGGGGCCGCGTACCGTTCTGCGTCGCGAAGGCCTACTGATGGAGGCGTTCAAGAAGGACCTCGAAGCTGCCGGCCACGTGCACAAGTCGTTCCAGATCACCATCGCCGGTGAGGTGGGTGCGCTCACCCCGGACCTGTACGACTCCACCGACCACGTGCTGTACGAGGCCAAGGGGCTGACCACCCGCACCAACATCCGCATGGCGATCGGTCAGCTGGCCGACTACCGCAGGCACCTCCCCAATCCGGAGGGCCTGCGCGCCGCCGTGCTGCTGCCCAGTGAGCCGAGCAAGGACGTGAAGGACCTGCTGGCATCGCAGAACGTGCACCTCGTCTACCAGGTCGAGGAAGGCTTTGCCGGCTTCCCCTTGGGGACCTGAGGTCCGAGGGCGGGTTCAGCGTTGCCCGAGGCGTGCTTAGGGTGTCGTCGTAGTCCAGCGAGTGGATCGGTCCGATCGGTCCGGAGAGGTCACGCCCCCATGAAGTTGGTTGCGATTACGCTCGATTGTGCCGATCCGCTCGCTCTGGCGGCCTTCTACCAGGAGGCCACCGGGCTGGAACCGCACCCCAGGTCGGACGCCGAATTCGCGGGCCTCAACGGGGAGCACGGGCTCTTCATCGGCTTCCAGCGGGTCGACGACTACCGGGCCCCGAGCTGGCCCGACCAGGTCGTTCCGCAGCAGCTGCACCTCTGCTTCACGGTGGAGGACGGCCTGGACGCGGCCGAGGCCAGGCTGCTCGGGTTGGGCGCCGGCAAGCCGGAACACCAGCCCCTCGGGGACAAGGGGCGGGTCCTCACGGATCCGGCCGGGCATCCCTTCTGCATCGCGACGAGTTGATGCCGGACGGCGGTGTGCCGATCTCCGAAGCCGAGGCCGCGCGGCGGTGGGCGGGTGCGTGGACGCCCGCGGAAGTGGCCGGGCGGCTGGCGGGAGTTGCGGCGCCCTGGTACGTGGCCGGGGGCTGGGCCGTCGACCTGTTCGTGGGCGAGCGCACCCGCGACCACGCCGACCTGGAGATCGCCGTTCCGGCCGCTCGGTTCCCCGAGGTCCGCGACCGGTTCCCCGAGTTCGCGTTCGACGTCGTCGCCTACGACCGGATCTGGCCGTACGCACCGCAGGTGGCCGACCTGACCCACCAGACCTGGCTGCGCGATCCGTCGAGCGGGAACTACCTCGTGGACGTCTTCCGCGAACCGCACGACGGCTCGACCTGGGTCTGCAGGCGCGATCCGTCGATCCGGCTGCCGTACGCCGAGATCATTCGCCGCACGGCGGACGGGATCCCCTACCTCGCCCCCGAGTTGGTGCTGCTCTTCAAAGCCAAGGCGGTCCGTCCCAAGGACCAGCAGGACTTCACCCGCGCCCTGCCCCTGATGGACGCGGTCCAGCGGCGGACCCTGGCCGAACTCCTCGCCCGGGTGCACCCCGGGCACGGGTGGCTGACGCACCTGAGCCGTTCGTAGGGGGCGGGGCGAGCTCCGGTCGTGGGATTCCCTGCGCGGTTACGGCGTGGGATCGTCGGGGGATGGCCGGGAGCTTCGGATGGGCCGACGCGGGGCTGAGTGCCGCGTTGGTGGTCGGTGTCGGGGTGGGCGGGCTCGCGCTGGCCCTGCGCGACGGGATGCGCTTCGACCGCAAGCGGGACGAGGAGCGGGAGCGGCTGCTCGGCCAGGTCCGCCGGATCGGTCAGGCCGACCAGCCGGGCGGGGACGAGGGCGAGCGTACGGACGAAGCCGGGGCCGAAGCTGGAGACGAAGCCGGGGACGAGAGGCCCAAGTACACGGACGTCGGTGGCCGCCGGCCGGTCGCGCGCAGGCCGGCGGGTCGCCTCGGCGACCGGCGGGACGACTTCACCCCGCTCCTCGTCGAGTACTACGCCTACGGGCTGACCCAGGCGCGCAGCAGCTTCGCCACCAGCCAGCGGTTCGCCGGGTTCGGGGCGACCATCCTGCTGCTCGGGGTGGGGCTGGCGGTGTGGAAGGCCGAGAGCACCGGGGACCTGTACCTGGGGATCGTGACGAGTTCGGTCGGCGCGGTGGTCACGTTGATCGGGCAGCTGTTCCACCGGCGGGCCGACATCGCGCTGCGGCACATGTCCGAGCAGACCGCCTCGCTCCGGGACGACCGGCGGGCCGCCGAGACCACGCAGCAGGCCATCGGGCTGCTGGCGGAGGTGGCGGATCCGGCGCTCCGGGCGCGGTTGCAGGCCGGCTTGATCATGAAGCTGTCCGGCGCGGAGCTGCCGCCGTCGGAAGGCGGGTGAAGGACCCGCGGACATGGGGCTGGGGCGGGGGGATAGTGGAGGCATGTGCCGGAGTATCAAGACGTTGCGACCGCCAGCCATCCCCGAGAAGGCCACCGAGGAGGAGGTCCGGGCCGCGGCATTGCAGTACGTGCGGAAGGTGTCCGGCTTCCGGGTGCCCGCCGCGCACAACCGGGAGGTCTTCGACGCGGCCGTGGCCGCCATCGCCGAGGCGACCCAGGTCCTGCTCGACGGGGTGCACGTACGGGGCCGCCCGCCCCAGCAGCAGGAGGCGGCCGCCGTCACGCCGTGACCGGCACCCCGTCCTCCTCCAGCGGGACCACGGCCGCCGGGCAGGCCGTGTGCAGCAGCACCGCATTGGTCACCGACCCCAGATGCGGTGAGAGCAGCCGCTTGCGGTGGCGGCCGATGACGATCAGGTCCGCCGCCCGGGAGGCCGCGACCAGGTGACCCGCGGCGTCGCCCGGCGCCGTGACCACTTCCACGACCACGTCGGGGTACCGCGCCCGGTGCGGGCCCAGGTGCGCCTCGGCGAGCGCGGTGACCTCGGAACCGGCCGTCGTCTCGTCCCGCACCGCGGCGGCGGTGGTGAGGGTGCCGCCCGGGGCGAAGACGGGACCCGGCCACGTGTGAGCCACCACCACCTGGAGGCGGGCCCCGCGCCGGTGCGCCTCGCGGAAGGCGAAGTGGCTGGTGCTGTCGTCGGGGGCGGCACTGTTGAGACCGAGCACGACCTGGTCGTACGGGTCCCGCAGCGCGGGTTCGCCGCTCGGCACCACCACGACCGGGCAGGCGGCGCGGCTCGCGCACGCCAGACCGTTCGAGCCGAGCAGCAGACTGGCGAAGCCGCCGCGCCCGCGCGAACCCAAGACCATCATCTGCGCGCCCCCGCCCAGCTCCGGCAGCACGTTGTCGGGGGTGCCGGGGTGCGAGGCGTACTCGATCACCGGCAGCCCGGTGCGGCCCGCCAGGGCGGCGCGGACCCGGATCAGCACCGGGTCGTCGTCCTGCCCCGGCTGTTCGAAGGCGCTCGCCATGACCGAGCCGATCGAGGACGCGTAGAGGCGCGCGTGGACGATGCGCAGGGGCGCCCCGGACCTGAGGGACTGCGCGATGGCCCATTCCAGCGCCCTGTTGCCGTTCTCCGAACCGTCTACGGCGGCGATCACTGGGCGCTGGTCCATGGCGGGCTCCTTGCGAGTAGTGCGTGGCCTCAGCCTTGCGGAGCGCGGTGCGGAAGGGGAGGGGGGAAGGTCCCGAAGCGACGGGACCATCGGCCGTGTCCTGCCGGTGCGGGCCGTGCGTCGCCCGCGAGGTCGCTCTACGCTCCGGCTTCGGCGCGGCGCCGCATCACGTGGAACCCCGCGCCGAGCGCGCCCGCGACCAGTGCGCCACCGACCGCGATCTGGCCGGTGCTCGTCGAGCCGATGCTGCCGCCCGAACCGCCGCGCGCCGCGCCGGCGATGACGGTCAACGGGACGGTGACGCGGGTACCGCCCGGGCCCCCGCACTCGAAGGTCACCGGGTGGGATCCGGCGGCCGCGGTGCGCGGGACGTCGGCGCTGCCGACGAGGTTGCCGGTCTCCGGGTGGCCCGGGGTCAGCCGGACCTCGCCGAACGCCCGTGACGTGGCCCGGCCGGTCTTGGTGCCGCAGCCGCTGATGCCGAGGGTGATCCGCTGGCCCGGGGCGGGGGAGCCGGGGGACACGGTCGCGGAGGGGGAGGCGTGCGCGGGGGTGGGCGCGGCGGCGAACACGGCGAACACGGCGAGCGCGCACACGGAGGCGGCCGGGAGGACGGCCGCGGCGGTCGGCGGCAGACGGCGGTGCGCGGCGGGCATGGCGGGCATGTGGGGGGACTCCTCGGCTCCTGGCGCGGCGCAGCCGGTTGCGCACCGTGCTGTGGACGCTAGGAGCCGGGCCCCGGGGCGGCGATCGGGACCGGGTGAACGGGTGAGCGCACTGGTCCGCCCGAGGGAGCCGCGGCGGACGGAGCAGTTGGGGCGCACGGAACGTACGGAGTGGACGGAGGAGCGCACGGAGCGTCCGGAGCACCCGGGGGTGCTTCGGGCGCCCCGGGTGTGCTGGGCACTCCGGGTGCCTCGAGTGCTTCGGGCGCCCCGGGTGCGCGCGGTGGCTTGGGTGCGCCGCGTGCCTCGGTGGCTCGGTCAGGCGGCCGGGGCGTGGACCGGAGCGGGGCGGCGGACCATGTACGCGGCCAGGCCGCCCGCGCCGAAGAGGGCGATCACCGAGACCGCCGTGCCGAGCCAGGTTGCGCCGAGCCACTGGGTGCCGTAGTAGCCGAGCGAGACGCTGTAGCCGGCCCAGGCCATGCCGGCCAGCAGCGACCAGGGCAGGAACTCGCGCACCTCGCGGTTGCGCTTGCCCGCGCCCAGCGACACCACCGAGCGGCCGGCCGGGGCGAAGCGGGCGATCACGACGAGGGCGCCGCCGCCGCGGGCCAGTGCCACGCCGAGTCGCTCCTGGGCGCGGCTGAGTCGGCGCGAGCGGGAGATGGCCCGGTCGAGCCAGTCCCCGCCACGGCGGCCCGCCCGGTACGCGGCCAGGTCGCCCAGCACCGATGCGCTGGTGGCCACGGCGAGTAGCGGCAGGATGTCGGGCACCTGGCCCGGCATCGCCACGGGCGCGCCGCCTCCGGTCGCCGCCGCGGCGGCCGCGGCGATCACCAGGACACCGCTCGGCAGTACAGGCAGAAAGACGTCGAGCAGCACGGAAAGTGCCACCACGGCGTAGATCCACGGGCTCGTGGTCAGCGACCCCACAGTCTCAAACAAAACGGGACTCCCCAGTCCAGTGACGTGCTTCAGCGTTTGAAGCGCCGCGACGTCGCGGGGGAGCGGCAGGGGCGGCTGACAGCCATACAGCGTACGCCGCACGCTGGCACCATGTACCCCCGGGGCACCTCCTGTGTCATGTTTGCTGTCACACCCGTACGTGCCCCGCTGCCACAGAGGGCGTCGGATCCGCGTCAGGAACGGCGCCGGAACCTGGCCGCCACGCCTTTAGCCCCTGGTCGGCCCCGGCTCGGTCAGCTCGCGGTTCAGGACGGTCACCAGCTTGGGCTCGCCCCGCCGTGGCCAGCGCACCTTGTGCGCCTGGTCCAGCCGCAGCCGCGCGGTACGTCCCTCCAGGGCCAGGGTCATCAGCTGGTTGCCGAACCAGGGCCCGCCCGTACGCCGCCAGCTCAGCGGCGGTCGGCCCGTCCGCCCGTGCCGCGACAGCCCGCGCCCGAGCCACCGTCCCGTGCGGGACCAGCCGAGCCGGAAGCCGAGCTTCACCGCGGTGTGGATGGAGTTGTGCACCGGGGAGCAGGTCAGCTGGTAGACCCGGGACGTGGTGGGTATTCGGGGCTCGGCCACATACGCGTGATGTACGTCTCCCGACAGGACGCAGACCGTCGCCGGAGCCCGTGGCCCCGTCCCCACCTGCTCGATGAGGTCGCTCAGCGCCTCGAAGGAGGCCGGGAAGGCGGCCCAGTGCTCCAGATCGGCGCGCCGGCGCAGGTCCTCCGCGATCCGCGCCCAGCGCGGTCCGCGCTCGCCCCGGCACAGCGTGGCGTTCCACACCTCGGCGTCATGGATCAGCGGTGGCATCAGCCAGGGCAGCGAGGAGCCGATCAGGAGGTGGTCGTAGCCTCCGTGCCCCTCCGTCGCGTTGTCCCGGACCCACTCCTGCTCGGCCGGGTCGAGCATCGCCCGCCCGTCCTCCGCCAACACCCGCGCGGCCCGTGTGTCCACCATCAACAGGCGGGTCCGTCCGAAATCCCGGCGGTAGCTCCAGCGGACGGTGGACGGGTCGGCATCGGCCGCGGAGGCGAAGGCGCGCAGGGCCTCCGTTCCGTCAGGGGTCTGTCGAACGGCCGCGTAGAGCGGGTCGGCCTCCAGGTCGTCGGGTGAGAGGTTCCCCAGGTGCTGGTGCACCCAGTACGACATGAGCGCGCTCAGGATGCGCTCGCGCCACCACGGGGTGGCCCGCATCTGGGCGAGCCAGGCGGCGCTGGTGTTCCAGTCGTCGCAGACGTCGTGGTCGTCGAATATCTGGAGGCTGGGCACGGTCGACAGCAGCCAGCGGATCTCGGGGTCCAACCAGGATTCGTAGTAGAGCTGCGTGTACTCCTCGTAGTCGGCGACCTGGGCTCCGGGCGCCTCGCGCAGGTCCCGGCGGGCCGAGAGCCACTGTCTGGTCCGCCGGGACAGCTGGTCGGCGTAGACCTGGTCGCCCAGCAGGAGCAGGAGATCGGGCCGTTCCGCCGCGGGATCGGCGGCGAGCCGCGCGGCGAGGGTGTCGAGGGCGTCCGCGCCGTGCGGGCCGTGGCGGCCGGCGGGCGGGGCGGCCTGGCGGCAGGACCCGAAGGTGACCTTCAACCCGGGACCCGGGCCGGGGCGACCGCGGCCGGCGACGGCCGGGGTGCTGATGGTGCTCGGTGGGAAGCCGCTGTCGGGCTGCGGCCACACCTGGACGCCGTCGAGCACCACTTCGTACGCGGTGGTGGTGCCCGGGGTCAGGCCGGTCACCGGAACCAACGCGTAGTGGTGACCGGCTATCTGGAAGGTGCGCGCGCTCCCGCCCGCGCCGTCGGCGCAGCGCACCTCGGCAGTGGTCGGCCGGTCGGCTTCGACCCAGATCGTCGCCGAACCGCCCGTGTCCCAGTCGACGTACCGCAGCAATGGCCCCAGACGCAGTCCCGCCATCGAACTCCCCCTCCTCCATGTCCCCTTGGATCACAAGGTACGGCGTGGAGGAGGGCGAGCGGTTCCCCCGGGCGGGGGAGATCGATTCCCCGCACGGGGGAGGCGGGCGGTGGCGGCGACGGGCGACTGTTGAGGGACAAGAACGAGAGGTGCCGGGGAAGAAGGGAGGCGTTGGGCATGAGGTACGAAGTGCGCGGTGCGAAGCGCGGACGTGAGGCGCGAAGGGCGCGGGAGGAAGGCGGTGGGGCGAGGGCTCAGCAGCCGTTGAGGACGTTCGTGAGGGCGGTCTTCTCGGCGGAGTCGATGTTCAGACCCCAGTACTGCTTCACGTTCACCCACATACGGACGTAGGTGCAGCGGTAGGCGGTCCGGGACGGCAGCCACGCCGCCGGGTCCTTGTCTCCCTTGGCCTGGTTGACGTTGTCGGTCACGGCTATGAGCTGGGGGCGGGTCAGGTCATTGGCGAACTGCTGGCGCTTGGCGGTCGTCCAGGAGTTGGCACCGGAGCGCCAGGCTTCGGCCAGCGGCACCATGTGGTCGATGTCCAGGTCGGAGGCGGCCGTCCAGGTGGCACCGTCGTATTCGGAGTACCAACTCCCGCTGACGGCCGCGCAGGAGGAGTCCTGGACCACGTTCACGCCGTCGCGCTTGAGCACGACCTCGCGGGTGTTACAGGTACCGGACTGGGTGATCCAGTGCGGGAAGAGGTCGCGGCTGTAGCCGCTGGAGGAGCCTTCCGCCTTGGGGGTCACCGTGGCCAGGTACGCGCGGGCGGCAGCGGCACTGATCGGCGCGGGCGGGGCGGCCTGGGCGGTCGGCGCGTTCACGAGGGCGGCGAGCGACGCGAGGGCGGCGGCTGAGGCGAGCATGCCAATGCGACGCGCGTAGATGCTGGGCATGAGGGACTCCCTTGGTGTGGGGGGACTGGCCGTACGGCCCCGGTGGGGCCCGGCCATGGTTGCGGCGCCGGGTTTCGCGGGGATGGGCGCCAGGTGACAGCGTGGCGACATGGGCACGTCACATCAAGGTGTTCAACGGCCTTGATGGAAAAGGAGGTTGGGATTCCGGATGGGGCAGGAGGTGGTGCGGTGGCGAGAGAGGGGGGTGGTGCGTGCGAGGTGGCGGGGTCCAGAGAGGACCAAGGGCCTATTTCGGGCGGTGCCCGGGGTCGCGTAAGGTGTATCGAGCAGAAGGGGAGTAGCTCTTCGCCGGACCGTCGACATACTGCTGGGTCATCCCAGCCGGCGCCCGGAGGCAGGCCGCGTCAGCGGTCGGCCAGCGAGACCTTCGGCCGCAGTGTCCTGTTTGCACACAGGGCGCCGCCGTGCCGAAGCGACCCCTGAAACACCCCGGTCTCTCGGTTCCGATGGCGTCCTGCCCGACCGATTGAGGTTTCACCCCGTGATCAGCTTCAGCATTCTGGCGATCGCATTCGGCGTCGTCTTCCTCGCCGAACTCCCCGACAAGACGGCCCTCGCCGGACTGATGCTCGGCACCCGCTACCGGGCGTCCTACGTCTTCGTGGGCGTGGCCGCGGCCTTCGCGGTGCACGTGGCGCTCGCCATCGCCGCGGCCAGCGTGTTGACCCTGTTGCCGCACCGTCTCGTCCAGGCGGTCGTGGGCGTCCTGTTCCTGGCGGGCGCGGCGATGCTGCTCCTGAAGAAGAAGGAGGAGGACGAGGAGGTCAAGGAGCCCGCCGACCAGTCCTTCTGGAAGGTGTCGGGGGCGGGCTTCATGCTGATCCTGGTCGCCGAGTTCGGAGACCTGACGCAGATCATGACGGCCAACCTCGCGGCCCGTTACGACGACCCGGTCTCGGTCGGCATCGGAGCGGTCCTGGCGCTGTGGGCGGTCGCGGGCATCGGAATCCTGGGCGGGCGCACGCTGATGAAGTACATCCCGCTGCGCCTGATCACGAAGGTCGCGGCGTGCGTGATGGCCGCGCTGGCCGTGTTCTCGCTGTACGAGGCGATCGCCGGCTGACGGGGGTTCCCGTGGGGGCGGGTGACACGGCGGCCCCGGTCAGGCGCCGGGGCCGCGGCACCCTTGCGTCGGAGGGCCGGGCCTCGGGCCCGGTTCCGGCCCCGGGTGCGGGTCGGGCGCCGGGGCTGGGTCGCCGGGTGCGGGTCTGGCTCCTGGCTCGGCGTCGGCTTGCCGGGCTCGGCCTTCGCGTGGCCTCCGCATTGGAGTGTCGGGCTCGGCGTTGGCGTACCGGCTCGGCGTGCGGGGCCGGGTCTGCCCCGGCTCGGCGTTGGCTCGCCGGGCACCGCCTTGGCTTGCCGGGGCTGAGGCGCGCCTGCGTGCGGGGCCCCGGTGCGGGTCGCCGGGTGCGCGCCGGGCTTGGCCTTGGCTGGCCGGGCTTCATCTTCGCCTCAGCCCTGCCTTCGACCGGTTCGGGGCCCCCTCCGGCAGGGCCGGGTGAGGTTCCTGGGGTCTCGGCCCCGCCCCTGGGCCCGTTCCTGATCAGCTGCGCTTCCGCGCCCCTGGCCCTCACGGGCCGCCGCGACGGCGACCTGCGCGGGCCAGCGGTGGGGGCGTTACGGGGCGAGGGTGAGGGTGAGGCCTGTGGGGGTGGTGGTGAGGGTGAGGGCGGTGAGGTCGGGGACGTGGGCCGTGGGGCCGTGGGCGGCGGCGCGGGGGCCGACGCCGATCACGCGCATGCCGGCCGCGAGGCCCGCTGCGATGCCCGCCTCGGAGTCTTCGAAGACGATGCAGTCGGCCGGGTCGATGCCGAGCTCGGCGGCGCCCTTGAGGAAGCCCTCCGGGTCGGGCTTGCTGGCCGACACCGACTCGGCCGTCACCCGGATCCGCGGCATCGGGAGGCCGGCCGCGGTCATCCGGGCCGTGGCCAGTGCCAGGTCCGCGGAGGTGACCAGGGCGTGCGGGAGTTCCGCGAGGGCCGCCATGAACTCCGCGGCGCCACCGACCGGGACCACGCCCTCGGTGTCGGCGGTCTCGCGGGCGAGCATGACCGTGTTCTCGGCGTAGTTCTCCGCCATCGGGCGCTCCGGGAGGAGGATCGCCATGGTGGCGTAGCCCTGGCGGCCGTGGACCACCTTGATGACCTCGTGCGGATCCAGGCCGTGCGCCACTGCCCACTCGCGCCAGCAGCGTTCGACCACCGCGTCGGAGTTGACGATGGTGCCGTCCATGTCCAGCAGGAGCGCCTTCGCGCTCAGGACGACGGGGGCGGCGGTGGTGGTGGCAGCGGCGGTGGTGGTGCTGGCCGGCATCAGGGGTCTCCAGAGGGGGCGCGGCAGTGGGGAAACAAAAACAAGTGGCTCCGCCTACCGGTCAGGGTATGCAGGCGGAGCCACTTTGTTCCACCAGGATACAAAACACTTCCCCGATTCCGCCAATCCAGTGACCTAGGTCTCCCAGCAGGCCGTAACGGGACGCACCGCTCAGGATGGAGATGTCCTACCGCCGCCCGGTCCCGAGGAGGAGCCGATGGCCCAGGAAGTGACCCCCTCGGTCGCGGATCCCGCGCGCGGGCCGGGCGACGAACACGCCTCCCGCGAAGTCCTCGTCTCCATCGGTGCGCTGCTGCTCGGTCTGCTGATCGCCTCGCTCGACCAGACCATCGTCTCCACCGCCCTGCCGACGATCGTCAGCGACCTCGGCGGGATGGAGCACCTGTCCTGGGTCGTCACCGCCTACATGCTCGCCTCCACCGCCGCCACGCCCCTGTGGGGCAAGCTCGGTGACCAGTACGGGCGCAAGAAGCTCTTCCAGGCGGCCATCGTCCTGTTCCTGATCGGCTCCGCGCTCTGCGGCCTGGCCCAGAACATGCCCCAGCTCATCGGCTTCCGGGCGGTGCAGGGGTTGGGCGGCGGCGGACTGATGGTGCTGTCGATGGCGATCGTCGGCGACATCGTCCCGCCCCGGGAGCGCGGCAAGTACCAAGGGCTCTTCGGGGCGGTGTTCGGCGCGACCAGCGTGCTGGGCCCGCTGCTGGGCGGCCTGTTCGTGGACAACCTGTCCTGGCGGTGGGTCTTCTACATCAACCTCCCCATCGGCCTCGTCGCCCTGGCCGTGATCGCCGCCGTGCTGCACATCCCCAAGCGCTCCTCCCGGCACACGATCGACTACCTCGGTACCTTCCTGATCGCTTCCGTCGCCACCTGCCTGGTGCTGGTCGCCTCCTTCGGCGGCACCTGGGGCTGGAGTTCGACGCGGATCATCGGGCTGGCCGTGCTCGGCCTGGTGCTGCTCGTCGTGTTCCTCCTGGTGGAGCGCCGCGCGGCCGAACCCGTGCTGCCGCTGAAGCTCTTCCGGATCCGGACCTTCACGCTCTGCTCGCTGATCAGCTTCATCGTCGGCTTCGCGATGTTCGGCGCGATGGTCTACCTGCCGACCTTCCTCCAGGTCGTCCAGGGCGTCTCGCCCACCATGTCCGGCGTCCACATGCTGCCGATGGTGCTCGGCCTGCTGATCTCCTCCACGGCCTCGGGCCAGATCGTCAGCCGCACCGGACGGTGGAAGGTCTTCCCCATCGTCGGCACCGCCATCACCGCCGTCGGGCTGCTCCTGCTGCACCAGTTGCACCGCACCAGCTCCACCTGGGAGATGAGCGCCTACTTCTTCGTCTTCGGCGTCGGCCTCGGCCTGGTCATGCAGGTGCTGGTCCTGGCGGTGCAGAACGCGGTCACTTACGCCGACCTCGGCGTCGCCACCTCCGGAGCGACCTTCTTCCGCTCCATCGGGGCTTCCTTCGGCGTGGCCATCTTCGGCACGATCTTCACCAACCGGCTCGACGAGAAGCTCGTCTCCGCCCTCGCCGGCGTCCCGCTGCCGCCCGGCACGGCGGCCCAGTTGAAGGCCGACCCCCGCGCGATCGCCGCCCTGCCCCCGGCCCTGCGCCCACGGGTCCTGGACGCTTACGCGACCTCCATCACCGACGTCTTCCTCTACGCCGTCCCCATCGTGCTCCTGGCCTTCGTGGTCGCCTGGTTCCTGAAGGAGGACAAGCTGCGCGGCTCGGTGACCGCCCCGGACGTGACCGAGACCCTCGCCTCCAACCCCGTCGAGCGCTCCTCGCACGACGAGGTCGCCCGGGCGCTGTCGGTCCTCGGCACCCGGGAGGGCCGTCGGCACGTCTACGAGGACATCACCCGGAAGGCGGGCTTCGACCTGCTCCCCGCCGCGAGCTGGCTGCTGCTGCGGATGAAGAAGTACGGATCGGTCGAGCCCGCGATGCTCGCCGAACGCACCAGCGTGCCGATCAAGGCGATCACCGACGCCGCCCGGCAGGTCGAGGAGCGCGGTCTCGCCGTCCGCGACGGGATCCCGCTGGTCCTGACCGAGCCCGGGCGCTCGGCGGCCGTACGGCTGGCGGACGCGCGGCAGGAGTCCCTCGCGGAGCTGCTCGGTGATTGGTGGGGACCGGACCGGCCCACCGACCTGATCAAGCTGGTCGGCGAGATCAACGCCGAGCTGTGCGGTTCCGACGCGGAGGAGCCATACGACACCCTCCCGCGCCGCGACCACGAGGCCCGCTGAGGGGCCCGCGCGGACGGGCGGCCCGCGCCTGTAGGCACGTACCTGCGGGGGCCCGTGCCTGCGGGGGCCCGTGCCTGCGGGGCACGTGCCTACAGGCGCTTGCCGAACCAGTGCTGGGCGTACTCGCTGTCGTTGTAGGCCGGTATCTCGTCGTACCCGTGCTTCGCGTACAGGCCGCGGGCCTCGACCAGGTCGGAGCGGGTGTCCAGGACGACCCGCCGCGCGCCGAGGGACCGTGCCACGTCCTCCAGCGCCGCGAGGACCGCCGCGCCGCCGCCCGTGCCCCGGGTGCGGGGATCGACGTACACCCGGGTCAGCTCGGCGGTCTCCGGGTCCAGCAGTCGCACGCCGCCGCACGCCAGCGGTACGCCGGCCAGTCGGCCGACCAGGAACTCTCCCGTGGGCGGGACGAGGTCGTCGTCCGGGAAGTCCACGATCAGGGCCTCGTCGATCTCGGCCTCCGTCATCGTGCGGTGGTAGTACCGCCCGGCGAGCTCCGCGTAGTACGCGCGGCGCAGGACCACCGGGTCCGGGGCCGTGTACGGCTCCGGAGCGACCGACCATCCTTCCCCGCCGACGCCCCCCGTGTTCGTGTGCGCGCTCGCCCTCGTGTCCGTGCTGTCCATGGCGACATTCTGGAGGCTGCGGCCGCCCCGCCGCATGGAATATCCACAGCACCGGACCGATGATAGGAAAAAGGGCAAACCACCCGTTCCGTTCCCCATCACCGAAGGGTGTGAACGTCATGTCGGAGCACCCCGACTGCGCCCTGATCCGTCGCGGCTACGCGGCCTTCAGCGCGGGCGACATGGAGACGATGGCCACATTGCTGACGGCCGACGTCGTCCACCACGTTCCCGGCAGCAGCCCGCTGTCCGGGCACCACAAGGGTCGGGAGGCCGTGATCGACCTCTACCGTCGCCTCGGCGCGGAGACGAACGGCACCCTGCGGGTGGACCTGGAGACGCTGCTGGCCGACGGCCGGGGGCACGTGATCGCGGTCCACCGGTCGCGCGGCGACCGCGGCGACCGCGGCATCGAGATGCACGGCGGACTCTTCTTCACCCTCGTCGGCAACAAGATCACCGACATCGACGAGTGCGTCGCGGACATCGAAGAGTCCGACGCCTTCTGGAGCTGAGCGGGCCGAGAGGCCGAGGGGGGAGCCCCAGGGCCGAGGGCCCGGGGCTCTCGTCCCTACTGCTTCGGAGCGGCCTGCTGCACGACCTCGAAGGACCACACCTGGGACGCCGAAGCCGCCGGCTTCGGCCGCTCCCCGCCGCCCTCGGAGCCCTGTCCGCCGCCCTGGTGCGCCGCCTTCATGGGCCCTTCCATCCACGCCTGGAAGTCGGCCTCCGAGCGCCACCGGGTGTACACGAGGTACTGATCGGTGCCCTCGACGGGGCGCAGCAGCTCGAACCACTCGAACCCGTCCGAGTTCTCCACGGAGCCCGCCCGCGAGGCGAACCGCTGCTCCAGTACCTCCCGCTGTTCCGCCGGTACGGACAGTGCGTTGATCTTCACGATGCTCATGCCCGCCATCCTAGGTATCCCATGCGGGATATCGTCGTCCCGGGTAATTCATCGCGGCAGCCAGGCGAAGTCACGGTTGCAGTCAACAAGGGCGGGAGGCCGGCGGGGCGTGGCCAACGCGGCGGAGCACAGCGGTGTCAACGGACATGCCGGAGTCATAGGCGGTGGTGGGAGCGGCAACAGGCTTGGCGCCGCGCGCCTCGTCCTATGGGCGCTGGCGGGCCTCCTGGCCGTCAGACAGGCGTCCGCCGTGCTGCGCGTGCCACCCGGCGAGTGGCTCACCGGCTTCTACCTGCCGGGCCTTCCGGGCTCGCTCTACGACGCCGGACAGTTCACCGGCACCCCCTTCGCGGGCCTCGTCCTCAAGCCCCTGGTCGGGCTGGCCGACCAGTCGCTGGAGGTCGCCTGGACCTGCGTGACCCTGCTGTTCGTCGCCGCCATCGGGCTGGTGGCCGCGCGGGGCCTGCCGGATCCGGTGCCCCGGCGCACCGCGCTGCTGGCCGCGCCCGTGCTGGTCGCCCTGATGATGGTCTCGCTGCCCGTGCGCGAGGCGGCCTCCCCGGGGCAGACCGCCGTGCTGCCGGTGCTGCTGGTGCTGCTCGCCTTCTTCCGGGTGCCGGGCGAGCGTCCTGCGGGGTTCCTGATGGGCCTCGCCGCCGCGCTCCAGCCCGCCCTGCTGCTCTTCGCGCCGCTGCTGTGGCTCACCGAGCGCCGCCCCACCGCGCGCACCGCCCTCACCACCTTCGCCGCCTGCACGGTGCTGTCCTGGGCCGCGCTGCCGCACGACTCCTGGACGTACTGGATCCACCACCTGGCCGGGACCGGCCTCGGCGGCAGCCCCAGCGGCCTCGCCAACCAGTCCGTCCACGGCGCGCTGCTGCGGCTCGGACTCTCCGGCCCCGCCGAGATCCTCCTGTACGTCGCCCTCGCGGCCGGGATCGCCTGGCTCGGCCTGCGCCGCGCGGCGCGGTACGCCCGTGACGGCCAGCTGCTGCTCGCGGTCGCGATCACCGGGTGCGTGGCCGTGGCGGTGTCGCCGACCGGCTGGCGCCACCAGCTGCTGTGGGTGCTGCTCGCGGTGGCGGGCAAGGTCGGCAAGCGGGCCGCCGACCGGCCGGTGTGGCCGGTCGCGGTGATCCTCGCCATGACGCTGCCCAGCGCGATGCTGCTGCCGAACATGGCCGTACTGGCGCCCGTACGGGACAACGTGCTGCTGCTGGCGGCCCTCGCCGCGGCCTGCGCGGTGCCGTTCCTGCCGCGCAGCTCGCCGTACTGGCGCGAGCCCGTCCCGACCGCCTACGCGCGCCCGGCGACCGCACGCTGGGCGCGGATCCCGCTGCTGCCGTTCTGGCGGCGCGTGCTGGCCCGCCCCAACCTGCTGCTGGAGCTGCTGCTGATACGGGTCGGGTACTCGCTGTACTCGCACATCCGCGCCGCCGCGCCCACCAGCCGCTCGCTCGCCGAGGGCAACGGGACCCAGATCCTGTCCATGGAGCGGGCCCTGGGCATCGACATCGAGCACGCCGTGAACCACGCCGTGGTCAGCGTCCGCTGGCTGGAGGCGTTCTTCAACTTCTACTACACGTCCTTCCACTTCGTGGTCCCGCTGACCATCCTGGCCGTCCTGTACTGGCGCCGCCCCGCCGACTACCGCTGGGCCCGCGCCTCGCTGGGGTTGGCGACCGTCCTCGCGCTCGTCGGCTTCTGGCTCTACCCGCTGGCGCCGCCGCGGCTCATGCCGGGGCTCGGGTTCATCGACACCGTGCACGGCGTGCAGGACCTGGCCAACCCGCAGTACGGGGCCATGACCGCGATCTCCAACCAGTACGCGGCGATGCCCTCGCTGCACTTCGGCTGGTCGCTGTGGTGCGGGATCGTGATCGTCACGCTGGCGCCCAAGGGGTGGCAGAAGGTGCTGGGGGCGATGCATCCGCTGATCACGGTGTGCGCGATCATCGCGACCGCCAACCACTGGGTGCTCGACGCGGTGGGCGGGGCGGTGGTCGTGAGTGCGGGGTTCGGGCTCGTGTACCTGCTCTCCGGGCCCCGGGGGGCGGCCGTCCCGGCCGGGGTGGCGGTGCCGCGGCCGCGGGTTCCGGAGCGGGGGGCCGCTGGCGCTGCCGCTGCCGCTGCCGCTGCCGCTGCTGGGGACGGGGATCGCGCGGCGGGGGAGCGGAGTCGGGCGTGAGGTGACGTGCCGGGGCTTGCGGCACGGGTGAGGGGCGTCGGAGCGGTGGGTGTACCCGCTCCGGCGCCCCTTTCGTGGATCGCCGCGTCCTGTCAGGATCCGCCCGGTGGGGGCGTCCCGCCAGTCGGCCCGGGGCGGGGGGTGCGGTTGGGCGCCGGGCGGGCTGGATGTGGGTCGGCCCGGCCCGGCCCGGTTCGGTCGTGTCCGGGCCTGGGCGTGGGTTGGGTGACTGTGCCTCCGGCGGGCCCTCAAACGCCGGGCGGGCTGGATTTGGCTGGGCGGGGTGGATGTGGCTAGGCGGCTGGGTTTGGCCGGGCGGGCGCGATTTAGCCGGGCGGGCTGGAGTTGGCCGGGTGGGGTGGATGTGGTCCGGCGGGCTGGATTTGGCTAGGGGATGTGGCTGGGGTGGTCAGTCGTTGGTTACGCGGAGTTCTTTGATGCCGTTCAGCCAGGCTGCGCGGAGGCGGCGGGGGTGGGGGCCCGTGAGGCGGAGGTTGGGGAGGGCGTCGGCCAGGGCGTTGAAGATCAGGTCGATCTCCATGATCGCCAGGGACTTGCCGAGGCAGAAGTGGGGGCCGCCGCCGCCGAAGCCGAGGTGGGGGTTCGGGTCGCGGGTGATGTCGAAGACGTCCGGGTTCTCGAAGACCTCGGGGTCGTGGTTGGCGGAGGAGTAGAACATCCCCACCCGGTCGCCCGCCTTGATCTTCTGGCCGCCCAGCTCGGTGTCCTGGGTGGCGGTGCGCTGGAAGGACACCACGGGGGTGGCCCAGCGCACGATCTCCTCGGCCGCCGTCGAGGGGCGGGTCGCCTTGTAGAGCTCCCACTGCTCGGGGTGGGTGAGGAAGGCGTGCATGCCGTGGCTGATCGCGTTGCGCGTGGTCTCGTTGCCCGCGACCGCGAGGAGCAGCACGAAGAAGCCGAACTCGTCCGAGCCCAGGTTGCCCTGGCCCTCGGCCGCGACGAGCTGCGTCACGATGTCCTTGGCCGGGCACTCCTTGCGCTCGGCGGAGAGGTTCATGGCGTAGCCGATGAGTTCCATCGCCGCCGTGGAGCCGACCTCCTCGGTGATCGCGTACTCCGGGTCGTCGTAGGCGATCATCTTGTTCGACCAGTCGAAGATCCGCGCGCGGTCCTCCTGCGGTACGCCGATCAGCTCCGCGATGGCCTGGAGGGGCAGCTCGCAGGCGACCTGGGTGACGAAGTCGAAGCTCCCGTCGGCCGAGGCGCCGGCCGCGGCGGCGGCCTCTTCGGCGATCTTCGAGGCGCGGGCGCGCAGGGCGGCCTCCAGGCCGCGGATGGCGCGGGGGGTGAAGCCGCGCTGCACGATCTGGCGGACCCGGGTGTGTTCCGGCGGATCCATGTTCAACATGATCAGGCGCTGGGCATCGATCTGTTCACGCTGGATGTGCTCGTTGAAGCGGATGATCGCGGTGTTGGTGGTGGAGGAGAACAACTCCGGGTGCGTGGAGACGTACTTGACGTCCGCGTGCCGGGTGACGACCCAGTAACCCTCGTCGTCGAAGCCGGTGATGCCCCGGGTCTGCGGGCACCACCACACCGGAGCGGTCTGCCGAAGCCGCGCGAACTCCGGGAAGGGGACGCGGGCTTGGAGCAGGTCGGGGTCGGTGGCGTCGAAGCCGTCGGGCAGTGCGGGGCAGGACATTCGGCAACTCCAAAGTCTGACGGCCCATCAGAAGTTGGCTCGAAGGTAGTAACGAGTTCTAGAAGTGACAAGGGTAGGCGCGGCAACTGTTGCGTGTGGAATCCGTGCAAGCCGTGTGCAAGACCCTTGCGTGCGGGGCCCGCAGGTCATAAAACTGCCAGAGAACTAGAACGCGTACTAGTTCAGGCGCGCCGCCGGGACGGCCCGCCGCAGTGGAGGAGAGGACGGCTCATGGCCGCGGAACCCGTCATCGTCGAAGCCGTACGCACGCCCATCGGCAAGCGGGGTGGCGCGCTCGCCAACCTCCACCCCGCCTACTTGCTCGGTGAGACCTACCGCGAGCTGCTCGCCCGTACGGGGATCCAGCCCGACTGCGTCGAGCAGATCGTCGGCGGCACCGTCACCCACGCGGGCGAACAGTCGATGAACCCGGCCCGCAACGCCTGGCTCGCGATGGGTCTGCCGTACGAGACCGCCGCGACCACGGTGGACTGCCAGTGCGGCAGCTCCCAGCAGGCCAACCACATGGTCGCCAACATGATCTCGGGCGGGGTCATGGACATCGGCATCGCCTGCGGGGTCGAGGCCATGAGCCGGGTGCCGCTCGGCTCCGGTTCCAAGCACGGCCCGGGGAAGCCCTTCCCGGACGAGTGGAACGTCGACCTCCCCAACCAGTTCGAGGCCGCCGAGCGGATCGCCCGGCACCGCGGACTGACCCGCGAGGACGTCGACCGCCTCGGCGTCCTGTCCCAGCAGCGGGCCGCCACCGCCTGGGCCGAGGAGCGCTTCAAGCGCGAGACCTTCGCCGTCCAGGTGCCGACCACCGAGGCCGAGCAGGCCGCGGGACAGGGCATGTGGCGCCTGGTCGACCGGGACGAGGGGCTGCGCGACACCAGCATGGAGGCGCTGGCCCGGCTCAAGCCCGTCATGCCGACCGCCGTGCACACCGCGGGGAACTCCTCGCAGATATCCGACGGCGCCTGCGCCGTGATGTGGGCCTCGCGCAAGATGGCCCGTGCGCTCAAGCTCAAGCCGCGCGCCCGGATCGTCGCCCAGACCCTGGTCGGCGCGGACCCGCACTACCACCTCGACGGACCGATCGACGCGACCCGCGCGGTCCTCGGCAAGGCCGGGATGTCCCTCAAGGACATCGACCTCGTCGAGATCAACGAGGCCTTCGCCTCCGTGGTGCTCAGCTGGGGGCGGGTCTTCGAGCAGGACATGGAGAAGGTCAACGTCAACGGCGGGGCGATCGCGCTGGGTCACCCGGTCGGGGCCACCGGCGCCCGTCTGATCACCACCGCGCTGCACGAGCTGGAGCGCCGCGACAAGGAATTCGCGCTGATCACGATGTGTGCCGGCGGCGCCCTCGCCACCGGCACGATCATTCAGCGCCTCTGAGCCCCGTGGGCTCCCGAGCCCCCGTGGGATGGGAAACAGAAGGCCCCGGCGGCCGGACCTGGGGAGGTCGGCCGTCGGGGCCTTCGCACGCGCGGTCGTCCGGCGCGTGCGGGTGTCTCGTGCGGGTGCTGGTGGCTCAGTACCAGTGGTGCGAGGACCAGAAGTTCCACGCGCCGACGGGGCTGCCGTAGCGGGAGTTCATGTAGTCCAGGCCCCACTTGATCTGGGTGGCCGGGTTGGTCTTCCAGTCCGAGCCCGCCGAGGCCATCTTCGAGGCCGGCAGGGCCTGGACCAGGCCGTACGCACCGGAGGAGGAGTTCGTGGCCGTGTGGTCCCAGCCGCTCTCACGGGAGACGATCTTGGCGAACGCCGCGTACTGGGCCGGGTCCTTGATCATCTGCTGCGCGATGGACTTCGCGTCCATCGGGGCCGCCTGAGCGGGGACCGCGGCGAGCATGGAACCGGCCACACCCAGGGCGAGCACGGTACCGGCGAAGGTCTTCTTGGAGGCGGCGATGCGGCGGATGACGGCGTTGGACACGGAAAGCCTTCCGTAGGGAACAGGGACGGTCGCTCGCACGTCGAGGACGTACGTGAGCCACTCACGCGGTGGAGAGGGGTTCGTCGGGCGGGGGGCGGAGCGCCCCTGCCGCCGTGGCGACAACACCAGTTAGCCAGGCTGCCGAGGGCCTGGCAATGCCCCCCTCTTACTAGTGGAGGTCGCAGCCGGGGCTGAACGACCCCTCCCCGGGCGGAAGGGGATCGGCGCAGGTGGGGGCCGGTTTGGGCGGGTGGATATGGAAGTTTTAAGGACTACTATCCCGGGTCGTATGTGACCAAGGTCCTGTGGGGCGGGTCACCGCTCAGGGGCCCGGATCTCACGTTCCGTGGCTGCCCGTACCCCTTTGGGGCGTGTGTCCGGGGCCACTCGCGGCCCCTGAATCGAAGGAAACGGGGGCGTCGAAGGCAGCTTTCCTCGTCGCCCGGCGCAGTGCCTTCAGCAGGGTGGCGCCCAGCGTCATGGTCAGTACGACGGTCAGCACGGCCCGGCCCAGGTCCCAGCCCAGCGAGGTGGCCAGGCAGTACGCCAGGAACCGCGCGAGGTTCGCGCCGACCGGGTCGCCGGGGTGGAAGGAGATCCCCTGGCCCATGCCCTGCAGGATCACCCAGCCCTGGAGGTTCATGACCGTGCCGTACGCGAAGGACCCGGCGAAGCCGTACGCCGACAGCATCACCAGCTCCGCCCGCCCCCGGATCCGGTCCGGGCCCGGCAGCAGCCCGGCGCCCAGCGAGAACCAGCCCAGCGCCAGCATCTGGAACGGCATCCACGGCCCCACACCGCCCGTGAGCAGCGCGGACGCGAACATCGTCACGGACCCCAGGACGAAGCCGAAGCCCGGCCCGAGCACCCGGCCGCTCAGCACCATCAGGAAGAACATGGGCTCCAGGCCGGCCGTACCCGCCCCCAGCGGCCGCAGCGCGGCGCCCACCGCGGCCAGCACGCCGAGCATCGCCACCGCCTTCGCGTCCATGCCGTTGTCGGCGATCGTCGCGACCACGACGGCCACGAGGAGCGGGAGCAGCGCGGCGAACAGCCACGGGGCGTCCTGCGAGTGCGCGAGCCCCGACTGGCGGTCCGCGAGCAGCGGCCAGCCGAAGGCGGCGATCCCGACGAGGGTGACGAGGACCAGGGCGGCCGCGCCGCGCGGGCCGATCCGGACGGGGCGGGCGCTCACGGGGCGGCCTGCGGGTCTTGTCGCGCGGCCAGGGCGGCGGCCACCTGGGAGACGGTGAGCCAGTGGCCCGGGGCCAGCACCTTCGCGACCTGCGGGGCGAAGGCGGGGGAGGAGACGACCACCTCGGCGGTCGGCCCGTCCGCGACGATCTCGCCGCCGGCCAGGATCACCACCCGGTGGGCCAGCTCGGCGGCCAGTTCCACGTCGTGGGTGGCCAGGACGATCGCGTGGCCGCGCGCGGCGAGGTCCCGCAGGATCTCGATCAGGCGGGCCTTGGCGGCGTAGTCCAGACCGCGGGTCGGCTCGTCCAGGAGCAGCAGGGCGGGTCGGCCGGTGAGGACGAGGGCCAGGGCGAGGGCCAGGCGCTGGCCCTCCGAGAGGTCGCGCGGGTGGGTGTCGTCGGGGACGTCGGGGAGGAGGGACGACACCAGTGCGCGGCAGGTGCCGGGCGCGGCGGCGGCGTCCGCGTCGGCCGCCGCGCACTCGGCGCCGACCGTGTCGGCGTACAGCAGGTCCCGGGGCTCCTGCGGTACGAGGCCCACGCGGCGGACCATCTCCGCGGGCGGGGTGCGGTGCGGGGGCTTGCCGCCGACGCGGAGGTGGCCGGAGGCGGGCTCGATCATGCCGACGAGGGTGGCGAGGAGGGTGGACTTGCCGGCGCCGTTGCGGCCCATGAGGGCGAGGGTTTCGCCGGGGGCGAGGGCGAGGGTGATGTCGTGCAGGACCTCTGCGCGGGCGCGGCGGACGGAGAGGTTCGTGGCGGTGACGGGGCTTGCCGGGGGGGCGGGGGCTGCCGGGGTTGCCTGGGGCGGGGGCGGGGGGGTGCGGCGGAGCAGGTGTCGGAGGGTGCGGGTCCGCGCGGTCCGCGGAGCCTCCGGCGGCGCCTCAAACGCCGGCGGGGCTGGAATTGGCTGGGCCTGGGTCTTTTCGGCGTGCCCGGTGTTCGAGGGCTCGCCAAGAGGGGTGGTGGCCGGTGGTGCCTCCGGCGGCGCCTCAAACGCCGGCGGGGCTGGATTTGGCTGGGCCGGTTCGGTCTGCTCGGTGGTTGAGGGGGAGGTGAGGAGGGTGTGGAGGGGGGTGGAGCGGCGGCGGGCGTCGCGGACCGATAGGGGGAGAGGGGTCCAGTGGGCGAGGCGGCCCAGGGCCACCACCGGGGGGTGGACGGGGGAGACGGCCATCATTTCGGCCGGGGGGCCCAGGAGCGGGGGTGCGCCGGGGGAAGGGATCAGGAGGACCTGGTCGGCGTACTGGACCACCCGTTCCAGGCGGTGCTCCGCCATCAGGACCGTCGTGCCGAGGTCGTGCACCAGGCGCTGGAGCACCGCCAGGACCTCCTCGGCCGCGGCAGGGTCGAGCGCGGACGTCGGCTCGTCCAGGACCAGGACCCGGGGGTGCGGGGTCAGGACCGAGCCGATCGCGACCCGCTGCTGCTGGCCCCCGGAGAGCGTGGCGATGGGGCGGTCGCGGAGCTCGTTGAGGCCCAGCAGGTCCAGGGTCTCCTCCACCCGGCGCCGCATCACCGCGGGCGCGAGCCCCAGGGACTCCATCCCGTAGGCCAGCTCGTCCTCGACCACGTCCGTGACGAAGTGCGCGAGGGGGTCCTGGCCGACCGTGCCGACGACATCGGCCAGCTCGCGCGGCCGGTGGGTGCGGGTGTCGCGCCCGGCGACCGTGACCCGGCCGCGCAGGGTGCCCCCGGTGAAGTGCGGGACCAGCCCGGACACCGCACCGAGCAGGGTCGACTTGCCGACACCGGACGGGCCGACCAGGAGCGTCAGCTCGCCCTCCGGGACGGTGAAGTCCGCGTCGTGCAGCGTCGGCCCGGGCCTGCCGTCGTAGGTGATGGACACCTGGTCGAAGCGGATCACGTTACGAGCCCTCCTTCGGGGGGACGGGGGCCACCACGGCGGGCAGCAGACCGATCAGCACCGCCGCCGCGGGCCACAGCGGCAGTCCGGGCGCGACCAGTGGCACCACACCGGGCCGCAGCCCCTCCGGGTCGACGGACCCGGCGTAGATCATCAGCGCGGCGACGGCCGCACCGGAAGCGGACACCAGCCAGGCGCGCACGCCCCACCGGTCGGGGCGGTAACGGGTGCGCACGCTGCGCCGCCCGCCCATGCGGAGGCCGCCGAGGGCGAGCGCGAGGCCGATCAGGAGGACGGGGAGGCCGTACCCGGCGCCTTCGGCGGCGAGCAGCCCGTACGTTCCGGCGCAGACGCCGAGGAGCCCGCCCAGGGTGAGGACGTTGGTGGTGTGCCGGACGAGGGCCGGCACCCGGGCCGTACGGCCGTACCCGCGCGCGTCCATCGACGCGGCCACGGCCACCGAGCGCTCCAGGGCGCCTTCGAGGACGGGCAGGCCGATCTGCAGGATCGCCCGCACCCCGCCGGTGGGGCGCCCGCGCAGCCGGCGGGCGGTCCGCAGGCGGACCACGTCGGCGACCATGTTCGGCGCGAACGTCATGGCGACGACGACGGCCACGCCCGCCTCGTACAGGGCGGCGGGCAGGGACTTCAGCAGCCGGGCCGGATTGGCCAGGGCGTTCGCGGCGCCCACGCAGATCAGGAGGGCGGCGAGCTTGGCGCCGTCGTAGAAGGCGAAGACCAGCTGCTCGGCGGTGACCCGCCCGCCGAACCGGATGCCCTGCGCCCAGGCCGGCAGCGGGATCTCGGGCAGGGTGAACAGGACGTGCGCCCCGGGGATCGGGGAGCCGAGCAGCATGGAGAAGAGCAGCCGCAGGCCGATCACGACGAGGCCGAGCTTGACGAAGGCGCCGTAGGACCGGGCCCAGGGGGCGGCGGTCCGGCGGGCCGCGACGACGTAACCGGCGACGCCGACGATCAGGCCGAGCAGCAGCGGATTGGTGGTCCGGGACGCCGCCGTGGCCAGCCCCAGCGCCCAGAGCCACCACGCACCGGCGTGCAGCGCGTTGCGCCGCGCGGCTGCCGGCGCCTCCCAGCGGTCCCGCCGCCGGGGGCGGACGTAGGACGGGCCGGGCGGCACCGGCCGCGCCCCGGTCGCGGAGCGTTCGGCCGGATCGGTCACCGGGCGCGGCGGCGGCGGGACTGCCAGACGGCCGCCCCGGCCAGGGCGACGACGGCCAGGACACCGGCGAGGAGACCCACGGAGGGGCCGCCTCCGTCCCCGTCCCCGTCACCGGACGCGGCGGCGCTCGCCGACGAGGACGCCGAGGCGGAAGCGGACGGCTGCGCTTCGTTCGCGCCGACCTGGTCGCCGCAGCCCTGCTTCGGGTATCCGGAGATCGCGCAGAGCAGCGCCGCACTGTTGTACCGCAGCGGCTTCGCGACCTCGGCCAGCGCGTCGGCGGCCGTCGCGTCGGGAGCCACCACCGCGCACGCCGTGCGCGGGGCGTCCTGCGGCGGGCCCTCGCCGGCCGGAGCGTCCGCGGGAAGGCCGAAGTCGACGACCAGGGCCACCCGCTTGCGGCCCTCCACCGGGGCGGTGCCCGAGCAGATCGCCCCGAAATCGGCGGCGGCGCGCGGCTTCGCCGCCTCGTCGGCCGCGTCCTTGCTGACCGCGAAGCGGAAGCCCTGGACGGAGCCGTCCTTGGGTCGGACCAGGGAGGACCCCTGGGTCGCGTACGTCCACGAACCGCTCGTACCGTCCCAGAACGACCAGTACCGGTAACCGGCCGCGAGCGCGGGACCGGCGCCCAGCAGGGTCAGCGCCGCGCCCAGGGCCAGCGCCAGGGACAGGGCCGCCGACAGGGACCGGGAGCGGGCGCGGGAGGAGCGGGTCCGGGCCGGACGGGGCCGGCGGGTCACGGCTGCTGCTTGCGTCGGCTCATGACGAAGCCGATGCCCACGCCGGCCACGGCGCCCAGGCCGATGATCCACCAGATGCCGACGTTCGAGGAGCCGGAGGACTTCGAGGAGTCCGCGGACGGTCCGGCGTCGGCGGCTGCCGACTGCCGGGGCGTCGCCGCCGGGGCGTCGCTCGGGCCGGTCGCGTTCAGCGCGGTCACCAGGTCGGTGGAGCCGAAGGCCTTCGGGTCCGTGCCCGTCGCGTGCGCGGTCAGGACCAGGGTGGCGAGGGCCGCCGGGTTGCCCTTGGACCACTCGGCCGAGTTGGCCTTGAGCCACTCCAGCGCGCCCGCGGCCGACTGCTTGTGCCCGGCGGCGGCCAGGGCGATCACGGCGTCGGCGGTGTTGCCGACGTCCGCGGTGACCGTCTCGGCGCCCGGGGTCTTCACGACCAGGTGGCCGTCCTTCTTGAGGGCCTCGGCCAGGTAGCCGGCCGAGGCCTGGGCGGCCGCCGCCGGGTCCTTCGCTCCGGCCGGGCACTCCAGCGCCGCGGCGGGGGTGTCCGCGGCGGCCGGGGCGACGACCGGACCGGCGCCGAGCCCGGCGAGCACCGAGGCGGCCGAGGCACCGGCGTTCGCCGGGAGCTTGCCGTCCTGCACCTGGTAGCCGAAGGCGCCGCGGTCGGCGGCGGGCTCGGCGGCGCAGCCGAGCTGGAAGGAGAGGAGGGCGTCGTACGCCGACTTGCCCGCCTTCGACTTCACGTCGGCCGGCTTCTCACCGGCCGCGACCAGCGCGCTGATCACGAGCGGGGTGGAGCTGCCCTCGCTCGGGGCGCCGGGGTTGTAGGACCAGCCGCCGTCCTCGTTCTGTACGGACTTCAGCCAGTCGGCGCCCTTCTTGACGGCCGCGTCGTGGCCGCCCAGTGCCTTCAGCGCCTGGACCGCCACGGCGGTGGCGTTCGTGTCGAGCACCGTCTTCGCGTCGCACGCCGCGCCGGAGTCCGCGCGGAACGCGGCGAAGGCGCCGTCCGCGCACTGCTGGCCGGTCAGCCACCCGACGGCCTGCGGCGCGGGCCGCACGCCGACCGCCTGCTGGGCGAGCAGGGCGAAGGACTGGCGCCAGACACCGTCGAAGGTCGGGTCGCCCTTGCCGAACAGGCCGGAGGGGACCACGGGGGCCGGTGAGGGCGAGGGGGCGGCGAAGGCGGCGGGAGCGGCGCCCGCGCAGAGCACGGCGGAGGCGGCGAGCGCGGCGGCGCAGCGGCGGACGTTCATGGTGGGGCGGGTGCCTCTCCTGCTGGGGAGCGGGAGGCAGGCACGTGGAGTACCGGGCTCCGGCTCCGTTTACCTCGACGGTGCCGGCCACCGGAGGATCCGGCGGCGCGAGCCGCGCACCTCCGCCACGGGGCAATCCGGCTCCCCGCCCGGCGGCGCCGGAGGCGGGACACGGTTGCGGGTCAGCGCCGGATTCGCACCGGCTTCCCCCCGTACGGAAGTGTTGACGACCCGGTCACTCTACCGGCCCGTAACCCGCGCCCCCCTTGACGGCGGGCCGGCGCAGCGTCGTACGGGCCCGTCGCGGCCCCGCCGCCGCCCCCTTGCCGCCCCTCCGTGTCCGACCCTCCACGGCCCTTCCGTTTCTCCTGTCGGGGCGCGGCTACAGGGCCCGGTACGTCACCGGGTCGCTGCCGGGGACGGCCTCGGCGCGGCCCTGCTTCACCAGCCGCCGCAGGTGCGCTTCCGCCTCCGAGACGGCGATGTTGCGGGAGCCGTACGGGATCTGCGCCCAGGGGCGGTTCCACTCCATCCGCTCGGCCAGCTGCCAGGCGGTCAGCGGGCGCGCGAGCAGCTCCCACAGGCCGACGAGGCGCTCCTCGTGGTGGGCCAGCAGCTCGCGGACCCGGGCCGGGGCGTCGGTGAAGGCGTGCTGGTGGGCCGGGAGCACCTCGGCGGGGTCCAGGCGCCCGATGCGTTCGAGGGAGTCGAGGTAGTCGCCGAGGGGGTCGGTGGCCATCAGGTCCTCGGGGGCCTCGTACAGCCCGATGTGCGGGGAGATGCCGGGCAGCAGGTGGTCGCCGGAGAAGAGGCGGCCGTTGCCGGGGAGGTGCGCGGGGTGCTCCTCCTCCAGGTGCAGGCACACGTGACCCGGGGTGTGGCCCGGGGTCCAGATCGCCCGGAGCCGGCGCCCGGCCAGCGGCAGCAGCTCGCCGGGGACGATCTCGCGGTCGGGGACGGCCGCGTGCATCCCGGGCAGGGTGCGCATGCGGCCGCTCTCGCGGGCGGCGCGCAGCGGGGCGATGTGTTCGTCGGGGGCGCCCGCGGCGAGGAGCTTCTCGCTCATGTAGTCCAGCCAGACGCCGGGGTCGGAGCCGCGGGTGCGGGTGACGACCTCGGTGTCGGCGGCGTGCATCGCGATCCAGGCCCCGGACGCCTCCCGTACCCGGCCGGACAGGCCGTGGTGGTCGGGGTGGTGGTGGGTGATGACCACGCCGTGGACGTCGGCGACGGGGATGCCGAGCGCGCCGAGGCCGGCGACGAGGGTGTCCCAGGAGGTGGGGTCGTCCCAGCCGGTGTCGACGAGGACCGGACCGCGGTTGGTCTCGACGACGTGGACGAGGGTGTGGCCGAGCGGGTTGTCGGGGATGGGGACCTTGATCCCCCAGACGCCGCCGCCGTGGTCGATGGTGGCGGGGTCGTCGACGCCGGGGTCGCCGCCGCCGTGGTCGCTGACACCGGGCGGTTCGGGTGCGGCTGCTGACATGTGGTGGCCCCCAGACGGAGTGGTGCGGCGAGTACCGTGACGGCTGACGAGAACTCGTTCCATTAGTAGCCCAAGTCGACCATCCGCAAAGCTTTCTGACCAGTCGTCTGTTGCGTTGCCGATCTCTCCATGGTCTCGGGGTGGTCTTCTGTCTGCGCCGTGGACTCCTGGAACTAGAACTGGTATCAGTTCTGGCATCCGGTTCTGAACCGCAGGAGGCATCAGCCATGACCGAGCTCGTGGAACACGGAAAGCTGTTCATCGGCGGGGAGTGGACCGATCCGCTGGGCAGCGACACCATCGACATCGTCTCGCCCCACACCGAGCAGGTCATCGGCCGCGTACCGCACGCTTCCCGGGCGGACGTCGACCGCGCCGTCGCCGTCGCGCGCAAGGCCTTCGACGAAGGCCCCTGGCCCCGCGCGTCCCTGGACGAGCGGATCGCGGTCGTCGCCCGGATCAAGGACGCGATCGCCGTCCGGCACGAGGAGATCGCCCGCTCGATCAGCTCGCAGAACGGATCGCCGTACTCCTGGAGCGTGCTCGCCCAGGCGCTCGGTCCGATGATGGTCTACGACGCCGCCATCACGGTCGCCCGCTCCTTCCCGTACGAGGAACACCGGCAGGGAGCGCTCAGCCCGATCATGGTCCGGCGCGAGCCGGTGGGCGTGGTCGCGGCCGTCATCCCCTGGAACGTCCCGCAGTTCGTGGCCGCGGCGAAGCTCGCGCCCGCGCTGCTCAGCGGCTGCACCGTCATCCTCAAGCCCTCGCCCGAAGCGCCGCTCGACTCCTACATCCTGGCCGACATCGCGCGCGAGGCCGGGCTGCCGGAGGGCGTGCTGTCGATCCTGCCGGCCGACCGCGAGGTCAGCGAGTACCTGGTGGGGCACCCGGGGGTCGACAAGGTCGCCTTCACCGGTTCCGTCGCGGCGGGCAAGCGCGTCATGGAGGTCGCCGCCCGCAACCTCACCCGGGTCACCCTGGAACTCGGCGGCAAGTCCGCGGCCGTGATCCTCCCGGACGCGGACCTGGAGAGCACCATCGCCGGGATCGTCCCGGCCGCCTGGATGAACAACGGGCAGGCGTGCGTGGCCCAGACCCGCGTACTGGCCCCCCGCAGCCGCTACGACGAGATCGCCGAGGCGCTCGCGGCGGCCGCCGGAGCCCTGGTGGTCGGCGACCCCCTGGACCCGGCGACCCAACTCGGCCCGCTGGTGGCCAAGCGGCAGCAGCAGCGCTCCTTCGACTACATCAAGCTCGGCCAGGAGGAGGGCGCCAAGGTCCTCACCGGTGGCGGGCGCCCGGCGGGCCGCGACCAGGGCTGGTACGTCGAGCCGACGCTCTTCGGGGACGTCGACAACTCCATGCGGATCGCGCGCGAGGAGATCTTCGGGCCGGTCGTCTGCCTGATCCCGTACGGGGACGAGGCCGACGCTGTGCGGATAGCCAACGACTCGGACTTCGGGCTGAGCGGCAGCGTGTGGACCGGCGACGTCGAGCACGGCATCGACTTCGGCCGCCGCATCCGCACCGGCGTCTTCAACGTGAACACCTTCAGCCTGGACATGCTCGGACCGTTCGGCGGCTACAAGAACAGCGGCCTAGGCCGCGAGTTCGGCCCGGAGGGTCTGAGCGAGTACCTGGAGGCGAAGATGATCTGCCTCCCGGGCGGCTACCAGCCGCCGGCCGCCGGTGGCTCCGCCGGTGACGGCGCTTCCGCCGGGGGTGAGTGATGGGTGATCGCTGGCACGTCGAGGTGGACAGAGGCGTCTGCATCGGCTCGGGCATGTGCGTGAACCACGCCCCCACGGGCTTCGCCCTCGATTCGGCCCGCCAGTCCCACCCGAGCTCACCGGACACGGACGCGAACGAACCGACCCTGACGGCGGCCGAGGGCTGCCCCGTCGAGGCGATCACCATCACCTTGGCCGCGAGCGGCGAGGTGGTCTTCCCGCCGGAGGAGTGAGGGGGCGGGGGGCTTGGTGAGGGGGGTGGCTGGGCGGTGGGGGGCGCGGCTTCGCCGCGTTTGCCTGTGGCTTCGCTGGGGCGGGGTCGGTGGGGGTCCGGGGGCTGCCCGCCAGTTCAACTGTCTCTCCGCGCCGGGTCACCCTGTCAAGGGCGCTCCCTGCGGTCGCGTCGCTGCGCGATGGCCTTCGGCCACCCTTGACAGGGCGCCCCGACCCGGAAAGCCAAGAACTGTCGGGAAGCCCCCGAAGGAAGGGCAGGGGGGACATGACCCACTTCTCGGGGTTCTGGACGCCTGGGCCGGGGGCTCCGAGTGCGGCCCTGCCGCGCCCTCCGGGCGTACAGACAACAGACACGCCCTCAGATCGCTACGCGCTTCTCCGAGAGAAGCGTCTGCAGGGTGTGCGGGGCTGGTGGGCGGTGCGGGAGGGCTAGATGCTCGGCTTAACCGAGCAGGAGACGGGTCTGGTGGCGGTGGGGGCTCAACACCCCTCCAAACCTCTCCAATTTGCCCCTTTTATAGGCATTTGTGGCGTGCATTCGAGGGGCAGACGGCATCAGACCGGTCCCATGCTCGCCCTCGCCGAGTTCTTGCCTCTCACCCACCCCAAACAGCCCGCAGACGCCGCCCTCGGAGAAGCGCGTAGCGATCTGGAGGCGTGCTTGTGGTCTGTACGCCCGAAGGGCGCGGCAAGGCCGCACTCAGGGCCCTTCCCTCACTGCCCGGAACCCTGGGTGATGGTCTAGGTCCCCCCTGCCGTTCCTTCGGGGGCTTCCCGACAGTTCTTGGCTTTCCGTGACGGGGTGGCCTGTCAAGGGTGGAGCGCAGCGACATCGCGTAGCGACGCGACGAAGGAGCGCCCTTGATAGGTCGCACCGGCACGGAGAGACAGTTGAACTGGCGGGCAGCCCCCGGACCCTCCCCGACCCCGCCCCCGCGAAGCACCCGCCCATCGCGGCGAAGCCGCGCCCCCCGCCGCCAAGCCGCGCCCCCACCGCCCTGTTTCGGCCGATCCTTGGGTGGGGCTACTTCGGGGGGGCCGTGAGGTCGATCAGGCGGCAGACCGTTTCGATGTCGATCTTCACCTGGGCGATCGAGGCGCGGCCCGAGAGCCAGGTGATCAGGGCCGAGTGCCAGGTGTGTTCGATGACGCGGACCGCCGAGAGCTGTTCCGCCGTGGGCGGGGCGTCCAGGCCCATCGCGTCCAGGATGATGGCCGTGGTCAGCCGGGAGACGGTGTCCACCTCGGGGCTCACGCTGCGGTCCGCGAAGGTCAGGGCGCGCACCATGGCGTCGGCCAGGTGCGGTTCGCGCTGGAGGGCGCGGAAGGCGCGCATGAGCGTTTCCGCGACGGCTTCGGCGGGGCTGTCGGCGACCGGGGGGCGCTTGCGCAGCGTCGTGTGCATGTGCTGGAGCTGGTCCTGCATGGTCGCCACCAGGAGGTGGACCTTGGAGGGGAAGTAGCGGTAGAGCGTGCCCAGCGCGACGCTGGACGACTCGGCGACCTCCCGCATCTGGACCGCGTCGAACCCGCCCCGGCTGGCCAACTGCGCGCTGGCGTGCAGGATCCTGCGGCGGCGGGCTTCCTGCCGCTCCGTCAGGGGCGGGGACGCCGGCGTGGCGAGGGCCTTGGCTTCCGCTGTCATGTGTCCCGTTCCGTGGCGTTCCGAGGTATCCATTCGCACCGCTCCGAGGCTGTTCCGTGGTCAGCATGGCAGGCGGGCCTGCCGTGGCGCGAATCACCTGCTCCGGCTCTTACGGTGTGGTTTCCGGCCGGTAGATTCAATGCTCTTCAACGGATCAAGTCTGAAACTTGTTCTACATTATCCGAGCGGGTTACGCTCCGGCGAAAGTGCAGCGAGAAGGGGGCCGGGAGTGACCGCTGAGGCCATGGTGACGAGCCCTTTCCGGGGTTCCGCCACTGACGGCGACCGCCCGTTGCGCATCGCACTCCTCACCTACAAGGGGAACCCGTTCTGCGGTGGCCAGGGCGTCTACGTCCGCCACCTCGCGAGGGAACTGGTACGCCTGGGGCACTCCGTCGAGGTCATCGGCGCGCAGCCCTATCCGGTGCTCGACACCGGCGCCACGCTCACCGAGTTGCCCAGCCTGGACCTCTACCGCCACCCCGATCCCTTCCGCACCCCCAAGCGCGGTGAGTACCGGGACTGGATCGACGCCCTCGAGGTCGCGACCATGTGGACCGGCGGCTTCCCCGAGCCGCTGACCTTCTCGCTGCGGGCCCGCCGCCACCTGGCGGCCCGGCGCGGCGAGTTCGACGTCATCCACGACAACCAGACCCTCGGCTACGGCCTGTTGGCCGACCTGGGCGCGCCCCTCGTCACCACCGTCCACCACCCGATCACGGTGGACCGAAAGCTCGACCTCGCCGCCGCCAAGGACCGCAAGAAGCGCGCCTCGGTGCGCCGTTGGTACGGCTTCACCCGCATGCAGGGCCGCGTCGCGCGCCGGCTGCCCACGGTCCTGACCGTCTCCGGTTCCTCGCAGCAGGAGATCGCCGACCACCTGGGCGTCCGCGACGACCGCATCCACGTCGTGCACATCGGCGCGGACACCGACCTGTGGTCGCCGGACCCGTCCGTCGCCGAGGTCCCGGGCCGGATCGTCACGACCTCCAGCGCGGACGTACCGCTCAAGGGCCTGGTGCACCTCGTGGAGGCGCTCGCCAAGCTGCGCACCGAGCAGCCCGGCGCCCACCTCGTGGTGGTCGGCAAGCGCGCCGAGCGCGGGCCGGTCGCCCGGGCGATCGAGCAGTACGGGCTCCAGGACGCGGTCCAGTTCGTCAAGGGCATCACCGACGCCGAGCTCGTCGACCTGGTGCGCAGCGCCCAGGTCGCCTGCGTGCCCTCCCTCTACGAAGGCTTCTCGCTCCCCGCGGCCGAGGCCATGGCCACCGGCACCCCGCTGGTGGCCACCACCGGCGGGGCGATCCCCGAGGTGACGGGCGCCGACGGCGAGACCTGCCTCGCCGTACCGCCCGGTGACGCGGGGGCCCTGGCCGCCGCGCTGGGCCGGTTGCTCGGCGATGCCGAGCTGCGGGCCCGCCTGGGCAGTGCCGGGCGCGCTCGGGTGCTGGACCGCTTCACCTGGGCCAGAGCCGCCCAGGGCACGGTGGCGCACTACCGGGCCGCCATCGAACGGGCCGCGCGCGCCGGTCGGTGACGGCCGTACGGGCGCCGCACCCCGTGAAGTACCTCGTCAAGTACCTCGTCTCCACCCACCATCACCCCCACCTCGACCGCGAAGGCAGGACCGCGTGCTGACCGTCGATTTCTCCAGGTTCCCGCTGGCCGCAGGCGATCGCGTGCTCGATCTGGGCTGCGGCGCGGGCCGGCACGCCTTCGAGTGCTACCGGCGCGGCGCCCACGTGGTCGCCGTGGACCGCAACGGCGAGGAGATCCGCGAGGTCGCCAAGTGGTTCGCCGCCATGAAGGAGGCCGGTGAGGCCCCCGTCGGTGCCACGGCCACCGCCATGGAGGGCGACGCGCTGGCGCTGCCCTTCCCCGACGACTCCTTCGACGTCGTCATCATCTCCGAGGTGATGGAGCACATCCCCGACGACAAGGGCGTGCTCGCCGAGATGGTCCGGGTCCTCAAGCCGGGCGGCCGCATCGCCATCACCGTCCCGCGCTACGGCCCCGAGAAGATCTGCTGGGCGCTCAGCGACGCCTACCACGAGGTCGAGGGCGGCCACATCCGCATCTACAAGGCCGACGAGCTGCTCGGGAAGATGGAGCAGGCCGGTCTCAAGCCGTACGGCACGCACCACGCCCACGGCCTGCACTCGCCCTACTGGTGGCTCAAGTGCGCCTTCGGCGTGGACAACGACAAGGCGCTGCCGGTGAAGGCGTACCACAAGCTCCTGGTCTGGGACATCATGAAGAAGCCGCTCGCGACCCGGCTCGCCGAGCAGGCCCTCAACCCGGTCATCGGCAAGAGCTTCGTGGCCTACGCGACCAAGCCCCACCTGCCCGTCGGCGCTGCCAAGTGACCTCGCCCGGGCGCACCGAGCACCTCGTCCTGGACGGCGTGCTGACGGCCGAGGAGGCCGCCCGCACCGTCGCCGGGATCCTGGCCGCGCAGCGCGCGGACGGGGCCATCCCGTGGTTCCGCGGTCACCACCTCGATCCGTGGGACCACACCGAGGCCGCGATGGCCCTGGACGTGGCGGGCGAGCACGAGGCCGCGGCGCGGGCGTACGCCTGGCTGGCGGCCCACCAGAACGAGGACGGTTCCTGGTACGCCGCCTACGCGGACCGGCCCGAGGGGGTGGACACCGAGGACCCGCAGGACGCGGGGAAGGAGTCCAACTTCACCGCCTACATAGCGGTCGGGGTCTGGCACCACTACCTGGCGACCGGGGACGACCCCTTCCTGGACCGGATGTGGCCCGTCGTCTTCGCCGCCGTCGAGTTCGTCCTCGGGCTCCAGCAGCCCGGCGGACAGATCGGTTGGAAGCGGGAGGCGGACGGGACGGTCGTCGCCGACGGCCTGCTGACCGGTTCCTCCTCGATCCACCAGGCGCTGCGCTGCGCGCTGGCGATCGCCGAGTGCCGCGAGGAGCCGCAGCCCGACTGGGAGGTGGCGGCGGGCGCGCTCGCGCACGCCGTGCGCCGTCATCCCGAGCGCTTCCTCGACAAGAACCACTACTCGATGGACTGGTACTACCCGGTCCTGGGCGGGGCCCTGACCGGTTCCGAGGCGAAGGCGCGGATCGAGGAGCGCTGGGACGAGTTCGTCGTGCCGGGCCTCGGTGTGCGGTGCGTGCTGCCCAATCCGTGGGTGACGGGCGGCGAGAGCTGTGAACTCGCCCTCGCGCTCTGGGCGATGGGGGAGTCCGACCGGGCGCTGGAGATCCTGCGCTCGATCACCCACCTGCGGGCCGAGAACGGCATGTACTGGACCGGCTACGTCTTCGAGGACGAGAAGGTCTGGCCGGTGGAGCAGACGACCTGGACGGCGGCGTCCCTGCTGCTGGCCGTGGCCGCGCTGGGCGGGGACGAGCCGACCACGGCCGTCTTCGGTGGTACGACCCTGCCGGACGGACTCGACCCGGACTGCTGCTAGTCCGGGTCGTGCCCTCGGGCTCTCGTGGGGTGGCTCAGCGGCGGGCCAGCCAGCCCGCGAGGGCGTGGCCGATGAAGAGGTAGGCGACGGCGGCGATGCCGTAGCCGACGACGACCTGGACCCAGTCGCGGTCGAAGGTGAAGAGGTCGTAGGACCAGGTCGCCAGCCAGGTGGCGGCGTCGTGCACCAGGTCGACCAGGCTGTTGTTCTGGTTGGCGTCCAGCAGGTACAGCAGGATCCACGCGACGATCACGAAGGCCAGTACGTCCGCCACGATCGCGACGATCCGTCCGGCGGAGCTGCTTCCCCGGGTCCTCGCTCGCATGTGTGCTCGACTGTGTGTGGGCATGACCCGCGTCTTGCCGCTGCGGTGCGGGCCAAACCCGAACGGCTTTCCCAAGTGGCGCGGCGGGTGGGCCGGGGTGAGGCTGCCTGGGACACCTCAGTCCCCGGAGGAAACCGTGTCCATACCCAGAACCGCCCGATTCCGTCGTGGCTGCACGGCGCTGATCCTGTCCACCGCGCTGCTCGCCGGAGGCGCCACCGCCTGCGGCAGGGGCGGCGACCGGAGCGACCGGAGTACGGACGTCTCGGTCCAAGGGGCGCCGGCCGCCGTCCAGGTCGACGCGGCCGAGGAGGCCCTGCGGGTCGCGGACGCCGCACCGTCGCCCAGCCCGTCCACCGAGGCCCAGAAGCAGAAGTTCGCCAAGACGCGCTTCGTCGCGAACGCGGGCCTCGCGGCCGGCGCCACCTACCAGTGGATCATCAAGCCGTACCGCGCCGGCAAGTTCAAGAAGGGCGCGAGCGGGCGCAAGTTCGCCTTGGTGAAGGCGGGCCTGGCGGGCGCGTTCGCCTACAACCGCTTGAAGGCGGCGGCCGACAACGCCAAGGGCGACCCGCTGCTCTCCAAGGCGGTGGGCCCGCTCACGGCGGGGATCGACTCCCTCAAGGGACTCGGCAGCAAGCTCCGCAAGGGCGACGCGAACGACGCGGACATCGGCGCCTTCGAGAAGATGATCAACGGGGTCAAGGACGCGGGCAAGAGCGCGGGCGCCCCGGTCACGGACCAGGTTCCGAGCCTTTCGCAGTTGGGCCGCTGAACCCGGGAGACCGGACGCGCGACATGGTGAGGACCCGCCGGGCGACCGGCGGGTCCTCACCACGTGGTGCGTACGGCGCATCAGCGGGTCGTGTCCCGGCCGAAGACGGAGCGCGCCCACAGGTAGCCGACGAGGGCCAGGCCCGCGCACCAGGCGAAGGCGAGGAGCCCGTCGTTCCCGATCGGCGTGCCCATCAGCAGGCCGCGCAGGGTCTCGATGATCGGGGTGAAGGGCTGGTACTCGGCGAACCAGCGCAGCCCGGTCGGCATCGAGTCCGTCGGGACGACCGCGCTGCCGAGGAGCGGCAGGAACTGCAGCGGCATCGGCATGTTGCTCGCGGTCTCGGGGGTCTTGGCGACCAGCCCCATCGCGGCGGCCAGCCAGGTGAGGCCCAGCACGAGTCCGGTCAGCAGCCCGCCCACGGCCAGCCACTCGACGGGGGTGGCGGTGGGCCGGAAGCCCATGAGCAGCGCGATGCCGGTCACCAGGGCGACGCTGATCAGGGTCTGGATCACCCCGCCCACGACGTGCCCCGTCAGGAACGAGGCCCGGGATATCGGCATCGTGCGGAAGCGGTTGACGATGCCCTCGGTCATGTCGACGCAGACCCCGACGGCCGTGGCCACCGCCCCGGCGGTCGCCGACATCAAGATGATGCCCGGGGCGATGTAGTCGATGTAGTGCTCCGAGCCGGTGCCGGTGCCGAGGGCGCCGCCGAAGACGTAGGTGAAGAGGAGCAGCATCAGGACGGGCATCACGGCGACCGAGATGGTCATCGACGGGTAGCGCAGGGCGTGCCTGAGGTTGCGCCGCAGCATCGTCGCCGAGTCGGTGACGGAATGGGCCAGGCTGGTCATCGTGCGTTCTCCCGCTTCGGTCCGGTGAGGGTGAGGAACACGTCGTCGAGGTCGGGGGTGTGCACGGAGAGCTCCTCCGCGCGGACCCCGGCGCTCTCCAGGACGTCCAGGACGGCCCGCAGGGTGTCCGGGCTGCCGTCGCCGGGGAGGTCGAGGGTGAGCGCCTCGCGGTCGAGGTCGAGGGCGGCGAACAGGGCGTCGGCGGCGTCGAGCTCGGCCGTTCCGGCGAACCGCAGCCGGATGTGGCTGCCGGGGATGCGCCGCTTGAGCTCTTCGGCGGTGCCCTCGGCGACCAGCTTCCCGTGGTCGAGGACGGCGATCCGGTCGGCGAGTTGATCGGCCTCGTCCAGGTACTGGGTGGTGAGGAAGATCGTGACGCCCTGCTCGGCGACCAGGTTCCGGATGATCTCCCACATGGTGCGGCGGCTGCGCGGGTCGAGCCCGGTGGTCGGCTCGTCGAGGAAGATGACGCGCGGGTCGCCGACCAGGGTCATCGCCAGGTCGAGCTTGCGCCGCATGCCGCCGGAGAAGGTGGAGACGGGCCCCCGGGCGGCCTCGGTCAGGTCGAAGCGGTCCAGCAGCTCGGCGGCGCGCCGCCTGCCTTCCCGGCGGCCGAGGTGGAGCAGGTCCGCCATGAGGATCAGGTTCTCCTCGGCGGTCAGCAGGTTGTCCACCGCCGAGAACTGGCCGGTCACGCCGATGACCTTGCGGATGGAGGCGGCCTCGCGGGCCAGGTCGTGGCCGCCGACGCGGACCTGGCCGGCGTCCGCGGGTATGAGGGTGGTGAGGATCTGCACGGTGGTGGTCTTGCCCGCGCCGTTCGGCCCGAGGAGGGCGAAGACGGTGCCGGGGGCGACGTGCAGGTCGATGCCGTCCAGCACCTTCTTGTCGCCGTAGGACTTGGCCAGGCCGGTGACGCTGATCGCGGGCGACGTGCGGGAGGCGGCGGTCGCTGTCGCGACGGCTGTGGGCATGGTGGGGTCACTCCTCTGTGGCTGTGGCTGTGGCTGGAGTTGGGGCCGGGGCCGGGCTGCTCTGGGGTGCGCCGTCGGCGCGGTGGGTCAGGCGCGGTGGACCTCGATGTTGCCCGCGCCGCTGCGGGCGCGGACCTCCACGGTCTCGTCGGTGTCGGCGGGGCCGTCGGTGGTGGTGAGGCTGTTGCGCACGCTGCCGATGCGGGTGTTCACGTCGAGCCAGGCGGCGGTGGAGCGGGCGATGCCGACCGAGATGTTCCCGGCGGCGGTCTGGAGCGCGACCTGGCCGCGGGCCACCTGGCCGATCCGGATGTGCCCGTTCGCGGACTTGGCCTCGACTCCGGCGTGTGCGGAGTCCACGGAGACGGACCCGTTGGAGGTGGTGGCCTTGAGGTGGCCGTGGACCTCGCCGAGGGCGATGTCGCCGTTGGCGTTCTTGACGGTCGCGGCGCCGCCGATGGTGTCGGCGCTGATCCGCCCGGACCCGGACAGCTCGGCGTTGCCGGTGACGGTGTCGACGTGGGTGTTGCCATGGCCCGTGGTGAGGTGCGCGGCGGCAGCCTCCTCGACGCGCAGGTCTCCGAGCGAGGTCTTGAGCCGGACCTGCCCGAGCGGTCCCGAGCACAGGTAGTCCGCCATGGGGCAGTCGCCGCGCAGGTCGGAGCCCGCGGGCAGGGCGACGACGATGTCGAGCGAGCCGCCGCGGCCGAACAGGGAGCGCTTGCGCGGCCCCTTCACGAAGAGCTGCCCCGCCGAGTAGCTGATCTTGGTCTGCTGGGCCGCCCGTACGTCGGCTTCCTCGCCCGGGTTGCTCGGCCGGACCTCGACGACGGTGTCGGCGCGCTTGGTGGCGGTGAAGCGAATGGTGCCGATCTCGAACTCGACGGTGGCGGAGATCGGCTCGGGGGTCTGGAAGGTCTCGGTGAGGTGGGAGATCTGGAATGCGGACATGACGGTGCCGTCCTCTTGGCTCGGTGGAGCGGAAGTGGTGGGAGGTGCGCGGGTGTACGGGGCGCGTGGCGCCCGGTGCGATGTCCTAGGGCGTGTTTCGAAAGTAGCGCCTGGCTCGCGACGCCTGGTACCGCGCCTCGCGGCGTTGTCGGAACGCCCGATTACGTCCAGTAGGCGGGCGATCCTCCGCCT